>CAZHQC010000029.1:0-16971 GCA_964534135.1 uncultured Elusimicrobiaceae bacterium
TTACATAATTACCGTCGAGAAACCATCTTTTTTGGGCTTTTTCAGTAGACCCTAATTAATTAAATTAAAATTATTAAGTTTACATATATAAGGGGAGAATATTATGGACGAAAAAACACAAGAAGCTCCACAAGCTGAACAACCTAAATATCAAGCGGCAAATTATGAGAAGGCAAGTTTTGGTAAAAGATTTGTAGCCCTTTTAATTGATGCAGGATGTTGTTTTGTTGTGGCTTTTATTCCAATCTTGGGATGGATAGCCGGTATGATATATACATTTGCCAGAGACGGTATTGATTTTGGCGGTCTTGATAATAGAAGTATAGGCAAGAAACTTATGGGGCTTAGAGTTATAAATACTGAGACCGGCGCAAGATGTAATTATAAAGATTCCGTGCTTAGACAAATTCTTTTCATTATTCCCATAGTGAATTTACTTATAGCTTTAATAGAGCTTATCCTTGTTTTAACCGACACTAAGGGTATAAGACTTGGCGATAAGATTGCCAAAACTATGGTAATAGAAGAAGCGTAAGCTTTTTCCCTACAAAATATAATGCGCGTCCAGCTTTTAGCTTGACGCGCATTTTTTATAATTTGCTTTTTTTGACTCTTTACTATATGGCGGGATAGCAATCCCACAGCTACGTTTTTTTGTAATCTTGTTTTTATATTTTTTCTTTTGTAGCTGCCGCATTGCTATGCGGCCTGTTTTGTCGATTAGTAAATCGCCTGCTACATTGCTATTTCTCTAAATTGTCCTTCTTATTCCGAATCCATTATGTCTTGAATGTGTTCCTTTTCAATTTGTTTCTTGTATTTTTTGACAAAGCTATAAAATACCAGCACACCGATAAAGGTTACCGAACTTCCAAAAAAGAAAACATATTTAAGACCTATGGTGTCCATCAATATGCCGGCTATTAATGGGGATATCACCATACCCGCCGACATGGCGCTTGAAAATAAACTCATGCTTGAGGCCATGCCATATTTTCTGCCGGCTATGGCATTTATGGCTGTTGCCGCCGGCATGCCCACGGCTCCGCCTATGCCCATGAATAGATTTAGTAAAAATAAATCTCTGAAGGTATGGACAAAAGGAATTGTTCCCAGAACCAAGCTCATAATTAGGCCACTGAATATTATCAGTTTTATTTTTGAATATGTGTCCGCCAATTTTCCAAAGGGTATTTGAAGAATGGACATGAGGAGCATATTGGAAGATATTATAAGACCTATTTGTGAGGCTGTAATTCCAAAGCCCGCCGCAAAAATGGGAAGAAAAGCCATAAGTGGACCTCTGCCTACGGCGCCTATAAATCTATATATTAATAAGCCTTTGATAAGATTATTGCTGAATAATTTTTTAAAGGAGGGAGTTTTTTTTCTTTCTCCTTTTTTTATCATCGCGGTGGTTTCTTCCGATAAAAACAATAATGTGAAAATGAGCGCTAAGGCGGCTATAATGCTTACGGTATAGAACGCCGAGTGCATCCCGAAAGAATCATTTAAAATTCCGCCTATAAAAGGCCCTAAGCCCATGCCCATAAAAAATGAGACATTAAAGTAACCCATGAAACTGCCTTCCCGTCCTTTGGGAGCGATATCTCCGACATAGGCCATAATAATGGGCACTGTCATAGCGGAAGCGAAACCGTGCAATACTCTTATCCAAACCAGGGAAAAAACAGTATTCGCAAAAACATAGCCTATTGTGAGAAGGCTATATAGGAATAAGCCGGTGCAAATAAATATTTTTCTTCCTTTTTTATCAGACATCTTGCCCATCAAAGGCATAAAGATTAATCGTGATAAAGAAAAGCCCGAAAATATTAAGCCGAGCCAAATACCGGAAGCGCCTAAGGTTTTGGCATAGATGGGCATTAAAGGGACAATTATACCCATGCCTAGCATTGAGGCAAAGGCTGATATAAATAAAGCTGTAAATTTTTTTTTAATGTCAGGCATAGTTTAGAGTCATTTAACTAAAGGTTGTTAAACGATATTCTTAAGGGTAATTATAATAAATAAGATAGTAATGCTATAATATTATTGCAATCTAAAATCAATAAGTAATAGGTGACAGGTATGAAAGAAGAAAAAGAGGTCCTAAGAGAATATATAGAAAAAAAGGGTTTGAGAAAAACAAATCAGCGTTATAAGGTGCTTGAAGTCTTTCTATCTAATGAAGAGCATTTATCTGTGGATGAATTATATGTTTTGGTGGAAAAGAAATATTCTGAGATAAGCCATTCCACGGTTTTTAGGTCAATGAAAATTATTTTTGACGCGGGACTCGCCTCCAAAATGATGGGTTGCGACAGTATTATTAGATATGAACATTTATATAAACACAGCCAGCATGGGCATATGATATGTTCCGTCTGCCATAAGATGATTGAATTTGATGTTACTCAGATAAATAAATTATTGGAGAAGGTGGCGAAAAAAGAAAATTTCAAGCCCCAAATATTCAAAACGAGAATACTTGGGCTTTGTAAAAGGTGCAGAAAATAATTTTACTATTGACATTGAATTTCAATAATAGTAGACTTTAAGTATTGCTAACCTATGGTAGTGTCGCATCAGAGGCTATGCCTTTCAAGCGGCCAATTGAATGTCAATAATGGAGAAGATATGAAAATGACGGAACTTAAAGCGGGAGATAAAGCTGAAATTGTTTTCATTAAAGCCCGAGGAGAAGTTGCTATCCGATTGGTTAATATGGGTTTGGTGAAAGGCACAAGATTTAAGCTTATTCGAAAAGCTCCTCTAGGCGATCCTATAGAAATAATGCTCAGAGGGTTTTTGCTAAGTTTAAGGCTTAGTGAAGCTGAAAGTATTTCTGTTGAAAAAATAGGTCATGTGGGAGATGGCAAACCCATGGGAGGCGGAGGATTTAAAAGAAGAGGAAGATGACAAGGAATAAAAATATTAAAGAATTTAAAGAAATTTCAGTCGCTTTAGCGGGCAATCCAAATAGCGGCAAAACCTCTCTTTTTAATGGTTTGGTCGGCAGACATTTGAAGGTCGGCAATTGGGCCGGTGTGACTATTGAAAAATATGAAGGTTTGATTAAATATGAAGGTTATAAAATAAAAATTGTGGATTTGCCGGGAACTTATTCTTTAACGGCTTATTCTCCCGAAGAGGTTATAACCAGAAATTATATTATTGAAGAAAAGCCCGATGTTATTGTTAATGTTTTAGACGGCACTAATTTGGAAAGAAATCTGTATTTGACCACGCAATTAATGGAATTGGAAGTAAATTCCGTTATCGCTTTAAATATGTATGATGAAGTAAAGAAACAAAAAATAGAAATCGATTTTAAACAATTGGAAAAATTATTGGGCTCTCATATAATTCCTACAAATTCCATAAAAAAAGAAGGTT
The DNA here is from genome assembly GCA_964534135.1 of uncultured Elusimicrobiaceae bacterium. GTDB lineage: Bacteria > Elusimicrobiota > Elusimicrobia > Elusimicrobiales > UBA9959 > JAKLQJ01. The sequence goes on from CAZHQC010000029.1 coordinate 3,400, forward strand.
TTAATTCTCTCTTGCATCATATTGTTCGTGTTCACAGCGGCGCTTTGACAGTTCCTAAAAATAAATTATCTTTCCGAGAGGAAGTTGAAAAAAATATTGAGAGATTGATAGCTATAATTAAAGGCGACCAAATACTCGTTAATAAGTATCAATCTCGTTGGCTTGCCATTAAATTATTGGAAAACGATCAAATTACATATAGCGCGGCGAAAGAAAGGGCCATATGGCTGAATATAAAAAGAGAATTACTGGATGTAATCGGGAAGTATGATGAAATATTTGAAAGCAGTCCCGCGATGATAATTGCTGAGGATAGATATGCTTTTATCAGAGGAGCAATAAAAGAAACCGTTCAATATCCTAAAGAAATAAAAAAAACCTTAACTGATTATATAGATTCCATTTTAATAAACAGAATTTTGGGCTTGCCGATATTTTTAGGCCTTATGTGGCTTATCTTCCAATTCACATTTAAATTGGGTGAAGTGCCTATGGCTTGGATAGAGAATTTTTTTAATTTTTTAGGAAAAGGGGTTTCGAATATAATTGGCCCGGGTTTATTGCAATCTGTGATAGTTGATGGAATTATCGCGGGTGTTGGGGGAGTTTTGGTCTTTTTACCGAGTATATTATTGCTGTTTTTGGCGCTCTCTTTTTTGGAAGGCACAGGTTATATGGCCAGAGCCGCTTTTGTGGCTGATAAAATTTTGCATAAAGTCGGTCTGCACGGTAAATCCTTTATTCCGATGATAACGGGTTTTGGCTGTTCTGTCCCCGCTTTTATGAGTTGTAGAACCTTAAAAAATAAAGCTGATCGTATTACCACCATGATGATAATTCCTTTTATGAGTTGTGGGGCTAAGCTTCCGGTTTATATTCTGCTTATTGGAGCTTTCTTTCCCGTTGCTTATGCCGGAAATATTTTATTTGCCGTTTACTTATTCGGTATTATAGTTGCTATTCTTTCGGCAAAGCTTATAAAAACAACAGTATTTAAGGGAGAGTCGGAGCCCTTTGTTATGGAATTGCCTCCATATAGAATGCCGACGCTTAAAGCGGTGCTTATACAAATGTGGATTAAGGCTTATATGTATATTAAGAAAGCGGGGACTATTGTTTTGTTGGCTGCCGTAGTTATTTGGGCCGCGGGTAATTTTCCCGTAAGCCGTGAAATAAATAAAACCTATGCCGAGAAAACGTATAAAATTGAATATGACCAAAAACTTGATAATAAGCAAAAAGAGAATCAATTTAAGGAAATTGAAAATATAAGGCTTTCAAAACAATTGGAATATTCCTATGCCGGCAGAATTGGAAAATTTATTGAACCTGTTATTCGCCCGATAGGTTTTGATTGGCGTATTGGTATTTCTTTGGTGGCGGGTTTGGCGGCAAAAGAAATTGTTGTGGCCACTATGGGAACTATTTATTCGCTTGGCGCTGAAAATGAAGGTTCAGCCGATTTAGTTAATAAATTACGCAATGATGAAAAATACAGTATAGCCACAGCTTTATCTTTGATGATTTTTGTTTTGCTTTATGTGCCATGTTTGGCAGCTACCGTTGTTTTTCATAAAGAGGCGGGGGCTTGGAAGTGGACATGGATATATATAGGTTACTCAATGACGGTGGCCTGGGTTTTATCTTTTGCTGTCTATCATATAGCTAAATTATTTTTAGTTTAACCAATCTAACCTTGGGGGTTAGATTGGTAATTAAAAGGAAAAATAAGAGATGAAAAAAATAAATATGGCGTTTGGAATCATGTTACTGTGTGGCGCGAATAGTTTTGCCGCAAGGCCATTATCTGTGGAGGACGCGGGAGTGGTGGAAAAAGGTTTTGAAGTGGAAATAGGGCATTCGGGTAATACTGCAAAAAAATCTTTAAACCATGAAACGGGTTTTGTTTTAAATTTTGCCGCGATGAAAGATATTCATGTAGGTTTTGAAAAAGCGTTTACCACTGAAATTAATAAAGGTTCCTCCAATCATACTTGGGGAGAAGGTGATACTGTCATTGCGGTCAAATATGCTTTAGCAAATCACCAATCATTAAAACTTGCCGTTAAAATTGCCGATGGGGATGATGAAAACGGTTTTGGCGATAACTTCCTGGAATATGGTTTTACTTATGCCAAAGAAAGAGAATTCGGTAAAACAATCGCTTATGTCAATATGGGATATAATTTTTATGACAGAATGGCTAATGCCGGAGAAGTTAAAAATAATGGTTTTATTGGACTTGGCTTATCTTATCCGATAGTTGACAATTTAAGTTTATGCGGTGAAGTGATAAAAACCACCAATCAGGGGAATAATGTGGAAGTTTTTGAGGGAGAAGTGAATTCGCTTATTGGTTTTGTTTGGATAATTAAAGATATTCCAATTGATTTTTCTTATGTGCTAAGTCCCGATAGTGAAGACTATAATTATTCCGTAGGTATTACGATTGGGTTTTAATTGCCGAATAAATTCAGAAAGAATTTAAACACCATAATCTAAATCAAAATCAGATAGTATAATTATAAAATAAATCGATTTTGCTTTTTGCGATTGATTGAGCAAGTAAATTATTTTTAGTTTAATCATTGTGTCTTTTTTTCCAAAATTCAATATAATTGATATACTTCTAACTTTAATTAATGTCGCAATTGGGCGATGTATCATGTTTTTATATTTGGATTAAGTTATTGTTGGTAATTATAAAATAAATTATTATGAGGCATTATGAATATCACTAAATTTTTTGTTGAAAGCCCGAAAGCCACCAAGCTTGTTATGATATTTATTTTGGTGGCTGGCATTTTTTCCGTTACCGGGCTTCCCCGGCAGGACGCGCCCAATCTGGATTTTGGAATTTTAACAGTTACTACTTTTTATCCCGGAGCTTCTCCTGAAGATGTTGAAATCAATGTTACTGATCCAGTAGAAGATGAACTTGAAAAGGTGGATGGCATAGAAGAGATGAGTTCTTTTTCCATAGAAGGCATGTCTTTTGTGGTTATTAGCGTGGATACTGACAGCGAAGATGTTAAGCAGGTGAAAGATGATATACGCAATGCTGTTGACCGGGTTAAGAATCTTCCGTTGGAAATAGATGACCGGCCTTTGGTCCAAGAAATGAAGACTACCGATTTTCCGATACTTGAAGTCGCTATTGTAGGTAATAAAAATCAGGAAAGAGAGCTTAGGGAAATCGCTAAAAGTTTGGAAGATGAGATTAAATCCATAGGCAATGTCGGGGCGATAGATAAAATAGCATATAGGAAAAGAGAAGTTAAAATTCTGGCCAATCTTGATAAAATGGATAAATTTTATATTTCCTTTGCCGAAATACTAAATGCCATACGTTCAAGAAACGTCAAATCCTCCGGAGGCAATTTGGAGTCTTTCGTTGATGAAAGAAAAATAGTAACTTTTTCGGAGTTTGAAAAACCGACCGATGTTAAGAACGCTATCATACGGAGCAATTTTTCCGGGAAAAGTGTTTTAGTGAGTGATATAGCCATTGTTAAGGATGGTTTTGAGCGTAAACGGATTATAAGTCGCACAAACGGTATGAACAGTATAAACTTGCTTGTCAAAAGAAGGGGAACCACCGATACTATAACTTTGAGCAAGAAAATCGATAAAATAATTTCCAAATACGAAAACCGTTATAAAGATAAAGGCATTGAAATAATAAAAGTGGTGGATTTTACTTATTACACCAAGTCACTTTTAAGTATAGTGAGAAACAATGCTATTATCGGTTTTTTCCTGGTTTGTTTAATGCTTTTTTTGTTTTTAAATTTCCATACGGCGCTGTGGGTTGCCGTAGGTATTCCTCTTTCGGTTTTGATGGCGTATATATTTTTTCCGCTTTTTGACATAACCACAAATCAAATAGTCTTGATTACCATAATTCTTGTCTTGGGCATGTTGGTTGACGACGCTATCGTAGTGGCTGAAAATATAACCAGGCATCAGGAAGAAGGAATGGATTATAAAGAGGCGGCGATTTTAGGTACGAAAGAAATGTTGAAGCCGGTATTCGCGACTATCTTGACAACTATATTGTGTTTTGCGCCGATGCTTTTTATGACGGGTATAATGGGTAAATTCATTTACAGCATTCCTGTGGTTGTGATATTGACTTTGCTTGCCAGCTTGCTGGAGTCTACCACTCTTTTACCGGCGCATCTTTCAGTAAGAAGAAAAAAAAGCATTAATGAAACAAGAAGCGGTTTTGTGGGGAAAATCAAAAAGGAATACGGAAAAATACTGACAAAGATGCTTAAGCATAGAAATAAAACAATAGCTTTTTTCGTTTTGATAAGCATGCTTTTGGCCGGTGGTTTCGGATCGATGATGAAATTTGAAATGTTCCCTACCGAGGATTTTGATTTATTTTATGTGGTGATGGAAACGGAAAGCGGCAATTCACTGGAAGAAACTTTAAAATCGGTTAAAAAAGTGGAAGAATTAGTAGCTGAAATCCCGGATAATCTTATGTTTGGTTTCAAAACATCTGTGGGTAATCACCGCACCGATGAAGCTGCGGCGACTCCGGCTATGCATGAGAACTGGGCTCTTATAACCGTTTATCTTCATCCCGCAGGACAAAGAGATAAAAGAAGCGAGGCTATTATCGAGGAATTAAAAGAAAAAACAAAAAATATCACAAATTTTGAAAAGCTGGATATACGCGAACTTCAGGACGGTCCTCCTGTGGGCGCGGCCATTATGGTGCGCCTGGTCTCAGATGATATAAGTTTGAGTGAAAAATACGAAAAGAAACTTTTGGATTTTTTGAAAAAAGAGGATGGAGTAAAAAATTTGGAAACCACTAATCGTCCCGGGAAAAAGGAAATAAATCTTAAACTTAATCACAAATATATGGCAAGAATAGGAATAAGCGCTTTGGATTTGGCTAATACCGTAAGAGTCGCTTATGACGGAAATATAGCCACCTCCATACGAAGAGATGGTGAGGAAATAGATTTTAGAATTAAACTTGCGAAAAAGCAAAGAGGCGATTTGCGCGTCTTGAAAAATCTTAAAATAAGAAGTCGTGAAAGGAACTTGGTAAGCCTTAAAGAGATGGTCTTTTTTGAGGAATCTATTTCGGTCGAAACCATAGGGCATTTTAATGGGCGGAGAACGATTAAAATTACCGCTGATGTCGATAGTGAAATAGCCAATAGCCGAGCAATAAATAAAAAGATAAGAGATGAATTTTCCAAAGAAATAGAAGGGATTTCCAATTTGACCATGGTTTTCGGCGGACTGGAAAAGCAAACCATTGAAAGTTTTAGAAATTTTATAGTGGCTTTTATCTGCGCCATGCTGGCGGTTTATTTTACCTTGGTTCTGCTTTTGAATTCCTATCTTCAGCCTTTATTGATTATGGTTGCCATACCTTTTGGATTTGTGGGGGTTATAATAGGTTTTTCCATTCACGGTCTTCCCATGAGTTTTATTGGACTTATAGGAAGCTTGGGCATGGTGGGAGTTGTGGTTAATGATTCCCTGGTTATGGTAACTTATCTTAATCAAAAAAGAATTGAAAATGGCGGAAAAATGTCATTGAAGGATGTCGTCTCCGGCGCGCAGGTGCGTCTAAGGCCCGTAATTTTGACAACAATAACAACGGTTGTGGGTCTGCTTCCGACTGTTTATGGCTGGGGCGGCACAGAGCCTTTTCTTGTCCCGATGGTTTTGGCTATGAGTTGGGGGCTGATGTTTGCTACCACTATCACGCTTATTTTAATTCCCACTCTTTACACTTTTAGCGGACCTAAAATTAAGGGTGTTGTGAATAATTGAAAATATAGTAGATGATAGTTTAAAAGGTTTATAAAAAAACTCCTCAAATAATTAAATATTTGAGGAGTTTTTTAATTGTGGTGGACTGATTGCTTCCAGGAGTCAGTGTCAATTTGATCGGTTTGTATCAAGTAGGCCAATGACCGTCATTGTCACTATAATCTCTTTATTTTTTATAACAGAGTTTTTAGTAATAAAGGCGTGACGCTATAATGAATATCTTTTACTTTTGAGGAGTAGGTTCTGAGATTTCTTGTAATCTCGGATGCCGTTGATTGAGCAGTGAAACCTATGATTTCCGGTTTTGCTGAACGCACTGTTCTTAAAAGGTTTGTTGCCGCATTTTGAAGGCCGAACTGAGCGCTGCTATGAATAGTTCTGGATTCCCATTCCATATTTTTGGCCAAACTATGTAATTTATCGGATTTAACAGTAATATGCAAAAGCTGTCTCATATCTCTGCGAATTCTTTCAGCAGCAGTTAGATGTTTGTTTATATCATAGGACATTTTTCTTAAATTATTTTGAAAGAAAGGGTCTGTTTTGCCGGAACTTGCTATTATTCGAGCCTCGCTCTGGAGTCTTTTGACATCATTAGTGAGGCCGGCAGTATTAAGTCTTAATCTGCGTAAATCATTTGCAACTCTTGTAAATTTATAAATAAGGTCCTGAGTGACTAATTCAGTATTAGAGTATCCCTTAATAAGCTTGGCAGGCGCAGCGGTCTTAACGGGCGCTACTTCTACTTCAGCCATTTTCTCAAAATTGAGATTGGCAAAGTTAAGACTCTTTAAGGCTTCTATATTTGCGGCATTGCTTATTGCCGAGAAACTAAAAACAATTAATGCAATTAAGTTGATTTTTTCCATTTTGTCTCCTGTGTTCAATTTTGCAAGTGATTGTCTTCAACATATTCTCAAATTTAATCACTTCCATATAAAAAGTATAGCCTTAAGAAAAGACTTGGTCATGAGGCAAAAGGTAATTTTAATTTTGCATTAAGGTCTATCACGCGAATGATATCAAAGTGCTGTAAATGATATCAGAATATGATAAGGCGGATTTGCGAAATCTTCGGTTAGGCAAAAAAATAAGGCCTAGAAATCTTTAAGTTTTCGTATTTTTGTTTCTATTAAAAAGAAATTTCCGGGAGTTTCCTCTGAGTGGTTTACATAATTATTAGCCTGGTCAATGGCTTGTGATAGGGTAAATCTGTAGTTTAGCATATCGGAGTTAGTGGTTTTTCCTATCCAAAATCTTTCAAATAAATCATATTTATTGCTATCTTGCCAATAGGTTTTTATTTTATCCAAGCATGGCCCCATCCCTTCAAGGCGACCGGGATAGTAAAAAACTTTCCCGGGTTTTGCGCATTTGTATTTGCCGTCTTTTGTTTTTACGGCTATAGAGCACTTAGACAGTTTTCCGAGAGCCGTTTTTACTTTTGCAGGATTTAGATCCAGCTTTTTAGCCCAAGCTTCAGATGAGAGCGCATGAACACTATTGAAAAGGGCTTCCGAGCACCAATATGTTTCCAGGCACGACGTCATGATTGTAAAAACTTCAGGAGTCAGATGTTCGGAATTATAGCGTTTCATCCATTTAAGGTTGTCTCCCGAAGTAGCTTCATTTTTTGAAAACAAGGGGCCAAGAATATATTCTCCCACGCGGCCTCCTCCCATCATGTCATTTAAATAGGCTGTAAGAAGTTCTTTGGCGCTGGCTTCTGTGGGTAAAATGCGCAGGGCGAGAAAGATATGCTCTATCGATTCAGGCTTAGGTAGGGAAGTGCCGTTTTCAATTCGGGTATAGTGGACAAAGGTAAAGGGGAAGTGTTTTTTTCCACCATTATTGTGATAAAATTTATAGGCGCTGGGAAATCCGGCAGCTTCTCTCGCGGCTTTTAGTGATTTGCAAAATTTTTTCATATAGACACCTTTTTTAAAAAATATTTGTCATTGATGATTTTAAAATTCTATCAAAATTTTAATGATATTTTTAAAAATAATTTTATTTATTTTGTAAGAAGCAATAATTTAATTGTTAAGTAACTTTAAAAAGAAATTTAGAAAAAAATAAACCACAATAATCCAAATTAAAATTAAACTTATAAAAATTACCGCAAATTTTTTAAGACTGGTTTTCGCTTTTTGCTTGCACTCCGCCAGTATATGTGGGGGGACCATTTTAAAAGAGAATTGAGTTCCAAAAAAGGCAATAAGCAGATCATCTATTTGTCCCAATAAAGGATATAAGTCAGGAATTAAGTCCATGGGGCTTAAGAGATAGACCACAATCATAATTATAAAGATTTTATTTTGCCAGGGAGTTTGGGGATGACTAAAAATCAAGTAAAGCGTATAAGCACTTGTCAGTAGTTTAGTTTTTAACTCAAGAAATTTTTTCATTCTTTCTTATTCATTAATTCTATTCGCTCAAGTTCTTCCTCACTCATTCCTTCTGCAGTTAGAAACCCTTTTATTAGTTCAGTTTTTCCTTCTACATATGAATCAATATCATGGGGATATTTTTTAGCAAGATTACGTTTTAATATGCTGTATTGCTCAACTGCTGTTTTATTCTGAAGCAGGTGATTTTTTAATAATAAGTGATTCCTTAAATTTTCATTTTCCTTTACACATACATACAAATTGTGCTCCATCCATTGAATATGGCTATTATCCTCTGAATATTTAAAGGCTTCTCGCCCCTCAATTCCTAAATTCCCAATATATTCATACCCAACACTTTTTAAGAATTCAATTGTTCGTTCACAATCTATAACATTATTCACAATGATATCAATATCCAGTATCGGTTTTGCCCACAAACCTTCTATTGATGTACTTCCCACATGAACAATTTCAACTTCAATATCTTTTAGCACTTTTTCATAAAAAGTCTTAGCTTTTTCAAATTGAATCTTCCAGACAGGATTATATTTTTCAACACTTATCTTTTTCATATTTCTCAAAAAATAATAAAGACCAGTAATTCCAGGGACAGATGGAACGTAGTGGTTTAATTAGCTTCTCTATCTCTTGAATAGTAACTCATAACAAGAGAATTATTGAATATTTTTGTTTTCGCATGCTTAAACTTGAGCTTCTGGTCAATTTCACCAAATAATGGAATCCCTTTCCCAAGAAGAATTGGGATTTTATTAATAATTAGCTCATCAATTAAATCTTCTTTCAAAAACCCCTGAATCAATTTACCTCCATCAATATATAAGTTTTTATATCCTTGCTGATTCAAACTTTGCACCACACCCGATATATCCCCTTTGATAATTTTTGCTTTATCTGAAAGGTTTTTAGGAATTTCTGTAAGGCTATTACTTAAAACAAAAACTGGCTTAGTGTAAAACCATTCACCAAAGGTCAATACTTTCTCAAAAGTACCTCGACCCATTACTAAAGCATCAATATTTTTCATAAACTCAGGATACCCATAATCAGTCTTGTCTGGATTAGGAATTTCAGTCAACCACTCAATTCCACCGTCAATATCAGCAATAAATCCATCCAAAGTTGTTGCTACAAATACATAATTTGCCATTTTTATTCATCTCCTTGGTTTTATTGTTTTTTGGGTATATGCGCTTGTTAATAATTTTGTTTTTAGTTTAAAGAATTTTTTCATTAAATTATGTAGTGTGATTCAGATTTTTAATGATATCTCTGATTTCTTTAAATTCTTTATAAGATTTATTTTTGCCGCTTAATTTTTGAGCTGTTTGCAGGGCGTTTTCCATTTCTTTAAAGTTTTTCATAATGCCAAGCGCGAGGGCGTAATGAACATATGCATTATAATAATTGGGATAAATTTTAAAATATAATTTCCATGCTTTAATCGCTCGTTTTGCCCAAAATATAGCAAGATGATTAATATTTTTCTTAGCCATATTTAGGCTATGCCAAGCTGCGCCTACGCCTTGACTATAATATCCGTGTTTGTTTTTTTTAGAAACTCGTTCTATCCCTAATAAATATTGTTTTCTAAATTGAGCAGAATGATAATAATATTCATTTCTAGTAACATCTACTATTCTTTTGTTTACACCCTTAGTTCGATATAAAAGTTTTCTGAGGAGAGCACAGGCTTTTCGTTTGTATATAATTTTACTGCGACCTCCCAGGTTTTCTCCATAATCTGCCATTATGGAAGCATAATAGCTCGTTACATAGAAATCATTTGGCCATAATGTCCTGGCTTTAGTAATTGTCTCAAAAGATTTTTTATAATTTGCTTTTCCTATGTATTTAAAGGATTTTAATACATAATCATAAGGGGAATTTTTTATTTTAGTTTCTATCATGACAGCCTTTTGTTTTTTCATCAATCGTAAGGATCCCAAGGTGTTAATCGGGGCAGCCATCTGGGAACATTCTTTTTATAATCGATATACTTTTTTCCAAATTTCTTTTCCAAAGTTTTTTCTTCAAAGAGTGGAAAATATATAGAATTTAATGTGAAAAAGAAAAATGTCCAAATCAATAGGGGATAAGAGCCGAAGATTAAGCTCTCGCCTATTAACATAAAAAGAACGCTTATAATCATGGGATTTCGAACATATCTATAAGGGCCTTTGACTACCAGCTTTTTTTGGGGGGCCCATGGAGCCGGGGTGCCTTTTCCTTCGTTAAGGAATAATATTGAAGTGGTGAAAGCAAAAATTAAGCCAATAATAAAAAATGGAAGTGATAGCCACATTAAGGAATCGTAAGGCGAAAAAAGATTCAGAAAAAAATTAGCGGAATAGACGTTTTCTTTGGTGAAAAATAATATAAGTCCGGGTATTAAAATCAGTACATTTCCGGGTAATATTATTATAGTTGTTATAAGTGATTTTTTCATAAGGTTATGGCTTCCTTGAACTAATAATGCTCGACTAATATTTAGAAGAGCTCAAATCATGGTTCTTAGATAGTGATAGCAAGAGTTTAACTAAAAACATTTTAGCATTATGTGATTAAAGGAAGAATACCGAATAAATGAAATATTTTTTTAATTATTGTCTAATAAATTGGGTTTTAGTTAAATAATTTTTTTATAATACTTATATGGAAGAAACTTTAATTTATGCAGCCGGGAAAAAAGGTTTAATACAATAAATGAATCTTGAGGGCATTATTTTTGAATTGGGCTTGATTATTGTTGGCGCAGCCACTTTAGGCACGCTTTTTCTTTATGTTAAGCAACCTATATTGATTGCTTATATTGCAGTTGGTTTTCTTATCGGACCTAATGGTTTTGCCCTTATTAAGAATGTTAATCAGATAGAGAATATAGCTCGTTTAGGTGTTATTCTTCTCTTGTTTTTAGTCGGGCTTAATCTACAGCCGCTAAAGCTATTACATCTCTTTCGTAAGACTATTTTTCTTGCACTTGGAACTTCAATGGTATTTGGAGGGCTATCCTTTACTTTTGCATTGTTGCTCCAATTTGATATATATAGTGCGCTCTTATTTGGTGCAGCTATGATGTTTTCCAGTACGGTTATCAGCCTAAAGCTGATTCCAACAACTACGCTGCATCATAAACGGACAGGAGAGATAATGACAGGTGTTCTCCTTCTGCAAGATATATTGGCTATTCTTGTCATTCTTTTCGTCACGGGTAAGAAGAACGATTATGTGCTTATGACATTTGGTATGTTAGCTGTAAAACTTCTGATGCTATCTTTTCTGGCGTTTGTAGGTGTGCGTTATATTATAGTGCCACTCTTTAGAAAATTTGATGTTGTTCAAGAATATACTTTTGTCACAACATTGGGCTGGTGTTTATTCTGGGCTGAAACAGCTCATCTCCTCGGGCTTTCTTATGAGATAGGCGCCTTTGTAGCCGGGTTATCAATCGCATCTTGTAGGGCTGCTCTTGTTATTGCCGAGCATTTGAAGCCATTACGCGAGTTTTTTCTTATTCTTTTTTTCTTTGCTGTTGGCGCCGGACTGGACTTCGGGATTGATCCATGGCTTATTTTCTTTGCTATTTTATTTGGCGTAATTCTGGTATTTTTAAAGGCGTCCGTTTTTCATTTTGCATTTAAAAAGAGTGGGGAATCAGCAAAATTGTCACGAGAGTTGTCTGTGCGTTTGTCCCAGTCCAGTGAATTTTCCCTTTTGGTTGTTTTTGCGGCACTATCTATCGGTATCCTTTCTGCAGAGAAAGCTATGGTGGTGCAGATTGCCACAATAGTAACATTCATTATTTCAACATATTGGACCGTATTGCGTTATCCAACACCCATCTCAATGAGCGCGCCATTGCGTCAAGATTAATGTTTAGTATTTTCCTTTAATAAAATATAAGAATTGAGCTAAGGATGGCTCCCTTGAATCAACAATGCTCGAACCCTATATAGAGGAACTTAAAGCATGGCTCTTAGATGCTGATAGCAAGAGTTTAACTGAAAATATTTTAGCATTATGCGATTATTAGAGAAAACACAATGCAATAATATGTATTAATTTTTATCTTTTGAAAGTTTGCTTTTTATATCTTCAAGCTTTACCTTTTCTTCTAACATCTTTCTCTCGAAATACATTACTAACCAAACTCTAATATTTGATTTGTCATTTAAAAGAAAGTTGAATATATAAAGAGCAAGAACTATCATGACTACATCTGTTATTAGGGCAATAGTTTCCATTTTAAATCCTCCGTATGTCTTAATCCAATTGTTGTATCGCATGCCTACAATTGCGTTTCCTAGCAAAATAACCCCTCTAAAAAAAAGGGGGGGGGCTAGAATTTATAAACTCATAGTGAGTAGGTATACTTAGTCACTCCGGGACTAGGATTCGAACCTAGACTAAGGGATTCAGAGTCCCTCGTGCTACCATTACACAATCCCGGAATATATATTTGAAGACTTCTTATTTGCTATTATATATTTTTAGTCGCTTCTGTATCAAAATTTAATCGGGGTGTGGCTCAGCTTGGCAGAGCGTTCGCTTTGGGAGCGGAAGGTCGTGGCGCTAAAAGCGCCATCACCCATGGTTAGTAAGTGATTGAAGTTTTTAAAAAAATATATAATTTTAGGATGTCTTACTACACATATGTATTATATAGTGAATTAGCGCAAAAGTATTATGTAGGCAGTACTCAAGATTTTAAAAAAAGAATCACTTATCATAATACTGGAAAAAGTAAATTTACTAAAATTGGTATTCCGTGGAGATTGATTAAAGTATTTGCTTTTAATAGTAAAACTGAAGCTATTAAACTAGAGTACAAAATAAAGAAACGTGGTATAAAAAGATTTATCGAAAGCATTTAATCGGGGTGTGGCTCAGCTTGGTAGAGCGTCCGCTTTGGGAGCGGAAGGTCGTGGCGCTAAAAGCGCCATCACCCATGGTTAATAAGTGATTGAAGTTTTTAAAAAAATATATAATTTTAGGATGTCTTACTACACATATGTATTATATAGTGAATTAGCGCAAAAGTATTATGTAGGCAGTACTCAAGATTTTAAAAAAAGAATCACTTATCATAATACTGGAAAAAGTAAATTTACTAAAATTGGTATTCCGTGGAGATTGATTAAAGTATTTGCTTTTAATAGTAAAACTGAAGCTATTAAACTAGAGTACAAAATAAAGAAACGTGGTATAAAAAGATTTATCGAAAGCATTTAATCGGGGTGTGGCTCAGCTTGGTAGAGCGTCCGCTTTGGGAGCGGAAGGTCGCTGGTTCAAATCCAGTCACCCCGATACGAGAAGCGAAAGGTCGTGGCGCTAAAAGTGCCATCACCCCGAT
>CAZHQC010000029.1:17071-21520 GCA_964534135.1 uncultured Elusimicrobiaceae bacterium
TCACCCCGATACGAGAAGCGAAAGGTCGTGGCGCTAAAAGTGCCATCACCCCGATACGAGAAGCGGAAGGTCGTGGCGCTAAAAGCGCCATCACCCCGATATAAAAAGTACATTGCCTACCAAAATAAAAACATAAATTGTTAATACAACAGGGAGAGGGAAAACGTGAAATATGATTTTGATTTAATTTGTATCGGCTTAGGCCCTGCGGGTATGGCAGTTTCCATAATGGGCGCTTATAATTCAGAATAAAATCAGGCTTCACAGCGTGATGTTTTTGGCGCATTCCTTTCCCACGATGGGGTTTATGAGTAAGCGTGTTGCGGAAATGTGGATGATGAAAAAAATGGGCAGTTCTTTAGTCCAAAAAATGTGCGGCTTTTTTTACAGAAACCTATAAAAAAGATTTAGATAGTTAGGGGAAATAAAATCATGGATGAAAAAATAGTTTTAGATAAAAAAGAGAAAAAAGCTGTTAGGAAGCTTGTCGGCTTTATTGTTATACCCTTCATTATGATTATGATACATAATGCTTTTGTCGGTTTGTATTTATCAATTTTCGGAAATTCTTTGGCTTATGGAGGATTAAAGAATTATCCCGTTTATAATCTTATAGCAAAACAGAGTTTTACATTAATATTTATGATCATTTTAATTTATTTATGGGCGGCCCCCATGATAAAATTCCTTAAAAATCCTACCGTGAAACTTCGAGATAAGCTTAGAAAGAAAATAAAAAACAGATATAGGGATATGGGTCTATTTTTTTTGATGTCATTAGTCGCTACCGCTTTTTTTTGTTTTTTAAGAAGTGATATTACTAATGAGTTGTTTATTAAAGAAGTTTTGCCCGCTTTAATTTTCGCATTTTTTGCTCAAGTCGGAATAGCATTGTCTTATGTAGATTATCTGCTTTATGAGATGCCGGAATTTATGAATATTCTCTATAAAGATGAGGAATTATTTGAGCCAAAAACCGCTTTTTCAGTTCCCGTGTATCTTAAAATAACTTTACTTGTTTTGGTATGCGCCATAATTCCTTCAGTTTTGATTTATATCGGAACATATTGGATGCAGTTATCTTTTGAGATACATGTCAATATGTTTCAAAGATTGTTTTTTATTTGCATGGTAATGCTTTTAACCGGTTTGGGTTTTATATTTAATGGTTTGCAGAAACCTTTAGACGCTCTTATAAAAAAAATGCATAGAGTTTCCAAAGGCGACTATGACGTTAAAACAAAAATTTATTTTTCCGATGAAATTTCAAAATTAAAACTTGGCTTTAATGAAATGCTGGACGGCTTAAAAGAGCGGGAAGAAATAAAGGGCACCTTCGGTCGTTATATGTCGATTGAAATAGCGCGCGAACTTCTCAAAAGCGGTAAGGTTAATCTCGGCGGTGAAGAAATTCAAGCCGCTGTTATGTTCTGCGATATCCGTAATTTCACTCCGCTTAGCGAAAAATTAACGCCGCCCGATGTTGTTGCTTTCCTCAATGATTATTTCTCTTATATAACTCCGCCAATAACCGCTAATAATGGCGTGATAAGCAAATTTATAGGCGATGCTGTGATGGTTATATACACACCTGCATTGGGCTCTACGGATTATGCCAGCGACGCTTTGCGCTCGGCGATTGGCATGAGAAAAGCCTTGGCTGAGTTTAATGCCGCGAGCAAGGTTCCGGCAAATGTGCGTTTTGGCATAGGTATACAAACGGGCAATCTCGTAGCCGGAAATGTCGGCACTACCGCCCGTCTTGAATATACTTTTATCGGCGATACAGTAAATATTGCCTCACGCCTTGAATCAAAAACAAAAGAACTGGGCACGGATATTCTTATAACTAAATCAGTGATGGATGAGGTCGGAAAAGAATGCGGTGATTTTAATTTTGAAAGCGTCGGCCATGTCCAATTAAAAGGCAAAAGCAAACCCTTGGAACTTTATAAGGTTGTTTGATGGGATTGCAGAAATGAAAAAATCCACATTTAAAATCATATTGGTAAAACCCAGAAACCCCGTTAATATTGGCGCGGCCGCAAGAGCCATGGCCAATTTTGGTTTAAATGATTTAATAATTGTCGCGCCTTATGAACCTATTTTAAAGGAGACCATTGAAACTGCCGATATTATTGCAAGTGAAGAACCTTCATTTAGTAGAGAAAAAGAGAATATAGCGGTTGGCGCCGGCAATATTATAAGAAATGCCAAAATTTTTGAAACCTTAAAAGAAGCCTTGTCAGATTGCGCTTTGGCTTTAGCCACTTCATCCTTAAAAAAAAGAAATCCGGATAGAGATATACTTTCACTTAAAAATACCTCAAATTATATTTTGGAAAATAATACCGACGGGGAAAATATAGCTTTAGTTTTTGGCTCTGAAAAAACGGGGCTTAGCGTTAAAGACCTTTCATATTGCAATGCCATAATAAATATTCCTACCAAAAAGCTTCAACCTTCAATAAATCTTGGCCAAGCTGTGGGTATTGTTTGTTATGAGTTAGCCGGAAGAAACGAAATCATTAAGACAAAACGCAGTAAAGTTAGAAAACCCACCTTGGGAGAGATAAATTCCGTGGTCTCTTTGATAAAAGAGAGAATGGATAAAAACGGCGCGGGTCATAGCGAATGGGTGGAAAGCAAAATCCGCAGGAGTTTCTTGGATGCCAAGATCGGTAAAGATATTATTAATACTTTCAAAAAAATATTGAAGAATTATAAATAGTCATTTCTTATTAATGATTAAATAGTCAGCTAGCTGTATTCGAAGATTTTATATGCTTCACATGAAAAAAATAATTTTCTTATTTATTCTTTTTAATTTTTCTTACTCAGTTTCAGCTTATGAAAATGTCCGTTTTAAGACTATCGACGATTGTTCTATCTCAGCTTTTTATCAAAAATCTTCATCAGGAACTTATGTTTTTGTAACCGCGCATGGTTTAGGCTCAAGCAAGGAAGAGTGGCTTTCTTTTCAAAAGGTTCTCACTGAAAAAGGTTTCGGCTTTCTTTCATTTGATATAAGAGGACATGGGAAAAGTTTGAAATGCGGAAAAACAAGCGTTGATTATAAAACTTTTAGGAAAGAAGATTGGAGTAAAGCTTCAAATGATTTCTTGGGGGCGGTTTCTTTTTTGCGCGGGAAAGGAATTGGGAAATCAAAAATAATTTTTTGCGGCGCCAGTATCGGCTCGAGTTTGGCTTTAAAAGCCGCGACGCAATTGAAAGGGGAAAAAATAAAATATCTTGTTTTGTTATCTCCCGGCCTCGCTTATGCCAAAATAAGAACGGATGAAATTATGCCCCGCCTTATGGGAACGCAAATATTAATAGCCGCTTCTCCTGAAGACAAATACTCGTGGATGAGTTCAGGCTCTTTATTAAGTATTGCCAATAAAAAAAACATCAAAGCCCAATTTTTAGCCGGGCCCGGCGGTCATGGCGTAAATATGTTTAAGCCTGAAAAGGGAATGTTTATGCAAAAATTAATTAAAGCCCTTTTTTATTAAGAATCAATCTTAGGACAAATAATGGATAAAATAGATTTTTTTTCGGTAAAAACCAAAGAACAAATCGTTGAAGTGGAAACTTTAGCCTTTGATATTTGGCATGAGCATTATATTCCCATAATAGGAATTGCGCAGGTCGAATATATGCTTAAAAAATTTCAATCCAAAGAAGCTATTGGAAAACAGATTAAAGAAGGATATTTCTACTATCTTGTTAAAGTCAATGAAAAATATGTGGGATATACGGGTTTTGAAATAAAAGAAGAGGAATTATTTTTAAGCAAAATATACATTAAATCAGAAAACCGAGGGAAGGGCTATGGAAAGGCAAGTTTTGATTTTATTAAAACCATGGCTAAAAAGAGAGATTGTAAAAAAATAGTCCTAACCGTTAATAAAAATAATTTAAATAGCATAAAAGCATATAAACAAATGGGCTTTATCAATAAGGATCCGATTGTCCGGGATATAGGCGGGGGTTTTATAATGGATGATTATAAAATGGAAAAGAATAATTAAATTGAGTTTTCTGTTTTCCGCTTGCCGTTTGCCAATAGTATTCCACTTTCCCTAAAGGCCTAAATTCGAAGGGCTAAAAAACATTTCATTTTTGCGCGGCGTATAAAGAAATTGACATACTACAATAAATGATTTGACTTGTGTCAAAATATTTAGTCAACTATTGGTATAGAGTCCTCTCCCTATAGTTGAAATTGAGGGATTTCGGCAAGATACCACAGCATAACCTATATCAGCGCCGCTCATTAAGTAAAGGTTTATAAGCGCTCTGTGTTGCAGGAAGACTGTTTTATGTTTTTCTATGCGGACATAATGACATATTAAAAATCGTTATATTTTTAAAGGGGAACCTATGACTGTTTCATCTTCCAACAATAAAACAAAAGAAAAAGAATCCAGACTAAGGCCGGATACC
>CAZHQC010000030.1:0-21394 GCA_964534135.1 uncultured Elusimicrobiaceae bacterium
AGAATATTATATTTATAGCCAAATGTAAAGCTATTTACGAAGCACTACACTAGGATAAATCCAAATGTCATAAATAAATCCCCTCCTACATAGGTTTATAGTATTTAAATCTTACAAAATTCTATCGGGAATTTCCTTATAAAAAGGGTAATTCAGCTGTACCTTAATTGGGGTTGGGCGGGATTATTTATATGAGAAAAAATGAAAAAGAATACTGTAAGTTTGCTAGTGAGCGATTTCTGAGGTTTAGCCTTGAACGCAAGGTTTATGAGGGGATTTCTCCGAAACGACGAGGATGTCTGAGTAAAAAAACATTGCTTTTTTCACGAGTTCCACAGTCGCCGAATAAATTGAAGTGAGCAACGGCGTTTAAAACCTCTGCATGAGCGATTCTGTAAACTTACAGGATTCAAACTCTAATCATTAATACCACATACCTTTTTATATTACCCCCGAGGAGTCCTTTGAAGTAATCGCAACCAAGAAGCTCTGCAGCCACCTCTGGGGTAAATAGAAAACTTAACGGGAGCAATTGACGCAGAGAGGGGTTTCAGGCATGACCTTTAATCGAGCCTCGGCAATCGGTTTATTACACGCAATACAAATCCCATAATCATCGCCTTTTGAAATTTTTTCAAGGGCCTGATGAGCTAACTTAAGTTTTATTTGAATATTTCCCTGAAGGGATAATGCTATATTTTGCGCGTGCAAGGCATCAGCGCGGGAAAGGCGGCCAATTGAGTCGTCAAGCGACACAGTTTCAGTAGTTTCTTTATTGGCCTCAAGCGTACCTTCTAATTCGATAATCAATTTTTCAAGAAGCTTCTTAAAATAATCTAGTTTTTCTCTTTCCATAATTAATACCCTTATTTAGTTTCAAGAAAACCTTTACAAAATGCTTCAAAAAGTTTTTCCACAGTGGCAAATTTTTCCTCAATATCGACCATAGATAAACCCCCTGCAATAGCATTTAAAAGTCTCTCTTTTTTATTCAAAATCTCTTTTACAATATTTGTATTTTTAAGACTTAGAATTAATCTAGCATCTCTTCCTAAAAGAGTTGCCCCGACTTTTTCAACATCATGAGCTGACGTGCCCAATAATTCTATATCCTCGTATAGGCGTTTGTTATCTAAAATTTGATTATATTTATGAAGTAATATGAATATGTCTTGAGCGTCTTTAGATTCAGCTCTATCACTCCACGCAAAAAGCTTCAAGACAACTAATCCCGGTATGGAGGCAATGCGTATTACCATTTCATTTTTAACAAAATTTATCTTTTCCGCCGCGGTATTAATATCCTGAAACCCTTGTACATTCATAACCATATCGTCATCAGACGGCCACGAAATACTTCTATAAGGCTTTTCCAATCTACCGAAGGGAAGCAAATCAATTGGCATTTTCTCTTTATAAATCAATCGCTGACATTTCTTTTTATCATTTTTAAATTCACCTGTTTTTATCAGCTGATTTTTTAAATAATCAAATTCTTCCCAACTTTCAAACGCTATTATAAAATCTATATCTTCGGTAGGACGATATGTAGGCAGACCATAAACATTGTGTAAAAGCAAATCTATTGCCCTGCCTCCAATCATTAAATAGGAAACTTCTATTTTTTTCGTAACATCTTGAATATAGCGTAATACCTCTAAAACTTCCTGTTCTAGGGGAAAATCTTTTTTAATCGTAAGCATTGGCAATATATCGCTCGTAAATAATTTTTGCTACTTCATGGTTGCGTGGGTCTTTAGTTGCCATTAAATCAGCATATGTAAGCAAAGGAGGAACAACTTGTTTATCTTTATCATCAAAATTAAAGTTCCAAAATTTCTCCACAATTTCTATAGAGCCATATGGATCAGCCCGAAGATGATTATCCATAACAATTCTTGTAGGGTCGCCTTCCATATAAAAAAGCGCATTAGCCGGTTTTCTGTAATGAGTAAGAATATCTCCGGCAATTTCTCCTCCAAATAAAGCTCCATATTTTTTTGGATTTAAATTTTTCCACCAATTATCCCTCGGCCCACTAAAGCATTGCATTCGTAATTTCGGGCGGAGCCTAATCGGATAATTTATAACCCACTCTTCTATTAAACGTTTTGGGTCTATAAAACGACGGTTTCTCTTTTTTTCACCCAATAATAAATGTCCTCGTTCTTTAAGGGCGAAAAACACCCAGCCTACGGAACCTAAAGCGACACCCGCAGCCCTGGCAATATCTCTATAAGAAGCATTGAATAATTTTGGCGCGCAGAGAAGAACGAAAACCACACGCATTCCGGTTGTCGTTGCCGCGCGATTTTTAGCGGAAGGAATGTTTTTTAAACTACGTTTTTGACCAATAACAAAAATATGCAAACCCTCCCTTTTTAAATACGCATTACCGGCGGTATCAATAAACTGTATTCCTAATTCACGACAATACTTTGCCATTTCAATTGTAATATACGGAGCTACCAACAAACATGAAATCTTTGACTTTTCAAAATTCATTTTAATAAGCCCTAGATTGGAAATACTATTGATTGATTTTATTTCCACACAATAATTATTTTTTTTTTGACCAAAACTAAAAGTGATACTGGCATCCATCATTAATCTCTTAGTTTCGCTATAATAATCCCCAACCTTTCCATATAACCCGGCAGTTCGCGACACAGCATCCAGCGCCATATTCAATATTTGCTCTTCTTGAATCTTATATTCTCTTTTTGTATTCATAATATTATCAATCTTCTAATAGTATGTTCAATTTTCAATAGTGTACACTAAATATGTACATTTGTCAATATTGAACACAGTTTCTAGTTTTTTTATTTTTTATATATAGATAGGTATCCAATTTCCAATTAATACGAGAGTATAATACCCTCATTAATATTATTCACGAATGTTTGGGTGATATTAATAATCCAATTTTTCTTTTCCCATGAAAATAATTATACTTTGGGACCGGCGCCGATTATATCAGCATCTTCTATATTGAACTTTTCAAAATTCTTTATAAAAAGAGCAGCAAGCTCTTTGCGTTTAACATCATAATCCTTCTTATCTTTCCACGCTTTTGAAGGATTCAAAATTTCGGGAGAAATATCACCTACTTTTTTCGGAATTACAAATTCAAAAACATCATCTTTTTCAAATTCCCCTTTATCAAGACCGCCTTCCAACGCGGCATTTAAAAGTTCTCTCGTATGTTTTATGCTTATTCTTTTTCCTATGCCATAAGGACCGCCACCCAAACCAGTATTTATAAGCCAGCAATTAACATTATGTTTTTTTATTTTCTCACCCAAAAGTTTCGCATAAACTTTGGGATGATGGCTCATAAAAGGCGCTCCGAAACAAGTGCTAAAAGTAGCTGTAGGCTCAGTAATCCCCATCTCCGTATTGGCTACTTTAGCCGTATAACCGGAAATAAAATGATACATTGCCTGTTCATAGGATAATTTGGACAATGGAGGTAAAATTCCAAAAGCATCATAAGTAAGCATGACTATATTTTGAGGGTGAGGAAAATGATCCGCCCGAACCGCATTGGGAATATGCTCAAGCGGATAAGACGCACGAGTATTCTCAGTAAGAGAATTATCATTCAAATCTATTTTTCTTGAATCTTTATCATAAACAACATTTTCCAGTATTGTTCCATAACGATGCGTGGTTGCATAAATTTGCGGTTCCGCTTCAGCCGATAAATTTATAACCTTGGCATAACAACCGCCTTCAAAATTAAATATACCATCCTCTGACCAACCATGTTCATCATCTCCAATAAGCCTCCTTTTAGGATCCGATGAAAGAGTTGTTTTACCCGTACCCGACAAACCAAAGAAAATGGCAGAATCATCTTTTTCACCGATATTGGCGGAACAATGCATAGGCATAACTCCCTTTAAAGGCAATAAATAATTCATCACGGAAAATATGGTTTTTTTAATTTCTCCACCATAACCTGTATTGCCAATTATGGCCATCTTTTTCTTAAAATTAACCATTATAAAAGTTTCGGACCTTGTTCCATCGGTTTCGGGATCAGCCTTAAAACCTATAGCTGAAATAATCGTAAACTCAGGCATATGTTTTTTAAGTAATTCCATCTCAGCCTGAATAAACATGTTTTCACAAATAAGACTCTGCCACGCGTATTCCGTTATTATTCTTATTGGCAAGCGATAATCTTTATTTGAACCGGCAAAACAATCTTTAACATAAATGTCTCTTGAACTCATATACGCCGAAAGTTTATTAAATAAATTATCAAATTTGGCTTCATCGGTTTCTATATTATAATCTCCCCACCAAATATTCTTATCGCTTGTCTCTTCTTTGACCGTAAATTTATCCTTAGCGGCTCTTGCCGTATGCTTGCCCGTTTCAACTATTATCGGCCCGCCGTTAACAATATTTCCTTCGCCTCTTTTAACGACATGTTCATATAAAACGGGAACAGGCAAATTCCAATAAATTTTCTCCGATGTTTTTAACCCTATATTGTCCAAACCATATTCACTTTTAATTTGAGTATCAGGCATAATAGTTATCTCCTTTACTTAACACACAAGGTTTTTTATTTATCTAGAACTTCGCGCATTCTCTTGAGGCCTTCAATAATATCTTTTTCCTCACCACAATAACTTATGCGCAAATGACCTTCAAGACCAAATTCCACGCCTGGAACCGTTACAACCATGGCTTTTTCTATAAGCATATTGGCAAGCTTTGCAGAATCTTCATCATAAGCGCTGAAATCAGGGAAACTGTAAAAAGTTCCATTTGGAGCATAAAGCTTAACTTTCTTAAACTTCTTTAATTCCTCAATCAAAATATTTCTTTTTTTACTTAAAGATATATTAATTTCTTTAATAAAATCTTCACCGTCTCTTAAGGCGCCAATAGCCGCCGTCTGACTCAAATCCGAAGGACATGATGTAATCTGCCCCTGAATTTTAGTCATAGCTTTAACTATTGCCTCATTTCCTATACTCCAACCTATTCTAAAACCAGTCATGGAGTACATCTTTGAAACACCATTAACGGAAACTATTGGAGAATCATTTATATCTTTTTTGGAAAAAGCAAAAGGAAGGGGAGTTTTTACTCCATCACCAACAAGCCTACCATAGATATCATCGGTGAGCAAATATATATTTCTGTTCTCGCATATTTCAACAAGCTTTTTAATAAAATCTTCACTATAAACAGCCCCTGACGGGTTGTTGGGAGAATTTAAAAGTATGGCTCTGGTATTAGAAGTGATATATTTTTCAATACTTTCAATATCGACCAAAAGAGAGCCTTCATTTGGCTTTACTACAACGGGCGTTCCATATACAAGCTTTACCATATCGGGATAGCTTACCCAATAAGGCGCAGGGAAAATAACTTCACTACCCGGGTCAACCACCGCCATTAAGAAATTATAAATCGCTTGCTTGGCCCCGCCTGAAATTATTATGTTTTTCGGCTGCGCTTTAAATCCGTATTTTTTTTCGGTATAAGAAATAATCTCATTTTTAAGCTCAATAAGACCACTGGCGGGAGTATATTTTATATGCCTGGTTTCAAGTTTTTCTAAGGCCGCTTCATAAGCCGCTTGAGGAATTTTTTCCACGGGCTCGCCACCACCTAAATGTATAATGGGTTTCCCTTCAGCCTTAAGACGCCGAGCAATATCATTCATTCTTAAGGTTGCCGATTGCCCCAAATTCATAGCCGCTTGACTTAAATGCATAAGAACTCCCCATTAATCAAAAATAGTTTAATTGAAAAAAGGCGCGAGCGGGAATCGAACCCACGAATAGCAGTTTTGCAGACTGCCGCCTTACCACTTGGCCATCGCGCCATATATATATGGTACAAAACTTAGATATATCTACTCAATGAAAAGTCTCCCTCTTAAAAAGAGCATCGTATTTCCAATACAAATAGCAAGCAGCAGGCAAACCTCTATTTGCTAAAATGAAGGTATGAAGATAGGTTTATGCCAATTTGATATTAAACTCCAGGACAGAGAAGAAAATAAAAAGAGAATTCTTAAACTTCTTGAGGAAAATCATTTAAAAGAAGCCGAGTGGCTTATTTTTCCGGAACTCACTTTAGATGGCTCCACCATAAAAAAAGAAGTTGATGAATTTAAAAAAGAAGATTTTTTATTTTTTGAAAATATCGCCAAAACAAACAATATTCATGTTACATTTGGCTGCATTAATAAAAAAAGAAACAAGCTCTTTACATTAAATGCGCAAGGGAATATTATTTCTGATTATTCCAAGATTAATTTATTTAGGATGACTCATGAAGATAGGTTTTATATACCCGGAACAAGCCAAGATATTTTTGAAATTGATGACTTTAGAATATTACCTTCAGTTTGCTTTGATTTAAAATTCCCAAATATTTATTGGGATAAAGCGGAAAAGACCGATATCATAGTCAATATCGCCAATTGGCCGAAAAAAAGGAATGACCATTGGACAACTTTGATTAAAGCAAGAGCCATAGAAAACCAAACCTATATGATAGGCGTAAACAGAACGGGAATGGATGGGTGCATTGTCTATGGCGGAAATTCCGTAATATACGACCCCATGGGAATGAAAATAATTAACAGCGGAGAGGAAGCCGGAATTTTTATATCTGAGATAAACTTGGATGAAGTTAAAAAAACCAGAATAAAAAATCCTATAATAAGAAAATAGCGCAACAGTGATGCGACGCGACAGGCAAAAACCTGACAAAATAAAAAATTAAAAAACGAGATAAACTTATGAAACTACTTATATCCTTTTTATTTTTCACCCTTTCCCTAAACGCCCATGCAGACACCATTCTAATGAAAGATGGCACTCAACTCAAAGGGTCTATTGAAGGAGAATTGGATTCGACTCTTCTTCTAAAAACAAAATACGGCAGTTTAAATATAGATAAAAAAGATATTGCTAAAATTACTAAGGAGCAGGAAATTAAAACCTTAACTAAAACTCCTGCCATAGAGATTAAAAAAGAAATTCCCAAATACACCTTTCAAAGCATTACTGAGAGTTCATCTTCAATCAAAAAGATTTACTTAAAGGACAACTCAATAATAGCCACTGAATTTTTTAATAATAAAGAAGAATTGCTATCGCTTGAAGGAGCGCTTGAAGACGCGACTTATAAAGAACATTATTCCAACGGCAATATAAAAACGGAAAAAACTATTACCAACGGCAAGGAAAACGGTTCTCTCAAAATTTATTATCCGAATGGCAATATCCAAAGCAAAGCTTATTATGTCAGCGGGAAACTAAATGGAAAGGTTGAAATATTTAATGAAAATGGTAATCTGCTTTTCGAGCAAAATTTTAAAAATTCAATTTTAAACGGTTTTTTTAAAGAATATGATGAAATGGGAAATATAAAATCAGAACTCTTCTATATAAACGGAAATTTAGGAAAAAAACCACAAAAAAAAGAAACAAAGGAATTAAAAAAAATAATAGAAACAAAGAAAAACAAAACAAACGATTCTGACATAAACATGCTTATAACGGTCAAAATCCGCAAACTTGCCAGAGGTGAAAGATTTACTTTTTATATGAATAATAAATATATTGGGAAAATTCTTCTTGATAACAATTATAATATTCTTTCTCAATCGGGAAAGGTTCCCGACGGCATAGTTCAAGCTTATTCAAAAAAAGGCAGATTAGAAAAAGAATTTGTTTTTTTAGACAAAGAAGTAAAACTTCTAAAAGCTTATATCTTGGGTGAATTAAACGCCCAATATACCTACAAAGAAAATCAAGCAATTAAAAAATAAGGCCGGACTATACCGTCGTTTCACTCCCTGCCCGCCTATATGCCAAAAATCATTGGTTAACTTTAATATTTGGTTGTTGTCACTTTGGTCGTTTGATAATAGCCTTAGGCCTTGATACGCCACTGACATAGTCTTGTGCCTAATGCCTATGTGCCTTGGTGCCTGTGCTATTATTTAAACCTTGAAAAATCACTTGGAAGCGTTATTTTTATAAAGAAAGTTTTTCTCCTTATGTAGGCCCTGGGGTAATTCAAGCTATAATTAGGGAGGGAAACTCTCTCCCCCTATGATCAAAATCAAATAAAAGAGCGGGTGGCAGTAAGATTTTCCTATCAGAGGTGTTCGGAACCCGACTTGGGCTTATGGGAGGGCGAGAAACACAGGGGCGACCTCGCTAAGAGACCCCGGCTCTGAAGGGAAACTTACTGACAGGCCCTGTGAAACAAATTATTACAAATAATGGGAGAGAATAAAGGAAGGTTATTTTCAATTTAACCCCGCGGGTTTTCGCCAAAACCAAACATTTATCCCAACCCATGTGGTTAAACAGCCACTTACAAGATGAAATCTTAACACTCAGAGCGTTAAGATTGTATTATATCTTATGGTATAATACCAAAAGGTATAATGTAATTTCACACTCACGAAAATATTTTGACGGAGGTTTTTCAATGAATAATCCTTTTTATTACGGCCAAGTAGCAACTGGCAATGATTTCACAAACAGAAAAAAAGAAATTAAGGAACTTAAACGCGATTTGGAAAATGGAGGAAGAATTTTTCTTATTTCTCCCAGACGCTATGGCAAAACTTCTTTGGCTGTTAATGTTCTTGAAAAATTAAAAAAAAAGAATATCTTCACGATATATTTTGATGTCTATAATATAACCTCTCTTGAACAATTTATTACTCATTACGCGAGAGCCATAGCGCGCGCTTCTGAAACAAAAACGGAAAGCATGATCCGTTTTATCAGGGAAACAATTCCATCTTTGCGCCCTAATGTAACAATAAACTCTGATGGTGAAATTTCAGTGGGAATTGAAGCTTTGCCTCCTAAAAACACTCTTTCCTTGCTTCTTAAAGATATTTTGGATATGCCACAAAAAATTGCCGAGAAAAAGGGAAAAAAATTCGCGATTGTTTTTGATGAGTTTCAAGAAATAAGAACTATCGGTGGAGAAGTTTTGGAGAAAATGATGCGCGCAAGTTTTCAGCGTCAAAAAGATGTGGGATATTTATTTGCAGGTTCCAAACAGCATATTATGACAGATATGGTCTTAAATAAAACAAAGCCTTTTTATAAAATGGGAAAAGTTCGTTTTCTTGACAAAATTCCGGATAACGAACTTCGAAATTTTATTGTGACCAAATTCAGAGATTCCCATAAAACCATCAATGATGAAACCTTAGACGATATTATTAAAATTTCACACGGAATTCCTTATTACACCATATATTTGTGCCATGAGATATGGAATGAATCTATTGAATCTAAAACTATTATGCCTAATTCAATTGGAGCCGCGCTTAAAAACATAATATCAGGCCTCTCTCCCATATTCATATCAATATGGGATTCATTAACACTCTCACAGCGGAACTTGTTGCAAGTTATCGCTGTGTTTGGCGGAATAAATTTATTTTCAAAAGATTTTATAACCACGCGGCATCTCGGTTCAGCTTCTTCGGTCCAAAAATCCGTCAAACTTTTGATTAATAAGAATGTGCTGGAGAAAAATAATGACGGCTATCACTTTACGGATATATGGTTCAAGGAATGGATTAAAAAAAATGCGGCATAACTTATTGGAATGAGGAACAATATGAAAGAGGAAACTGCAATACAAAACTCCGAATAGAAAAAACTTTAAATATTTTTACCACTCTTTAAAACTAAGACTATATTTTACCCCGCGGGTTTTCTCAATTATTGCTATATAATATTTCCACCCCGCAAGAGTCCTTTGATGTAGCGCACTTTCAAACTAACCCCAGAGGTTTCTTCGAGAAAACTATGTTCTGCCGTATCAAGCACTATACGCATCAGACGGCCAAGTTCTCAAGTTTCTATCCTGCAGTGAGGCGGAAGGCAAAAAGACATAGCTTTTTGCATTTGATGAACCGAAAGGTTCATTGTTCCAGCCGACAGTACTAAGCGACCCTGGTCATGAGTGTAAATACAACCGCCATAGCTTAATCAAATCAATACCATATTAATTCTTTTTTTGTTTTTTACCTCGCAGGTGTCCGCCGAAACCACATTGTTCCCCACCTACGAAGAAAAAAATGCAATTAAAAAAGCCCTTACTGACAGACCCTGCTAAATAAATTGGCAAAGCGGAGAAAATTAATCAAATGACAAATTAATTATCCTACGAAGCCGAAAAGTTTCTGTATTCCTTCCGTAGCTATTTTGGCATCCGCGATCGCGGTTACCGCGTCTAAATTACGATTAACGATATCGCCGCCGGCGAAGAGCCGCGGGATACTTGTTTCGCCGTTTTCGTTAACCTTAACTTTTGGTCCGGCAAATTCAAGTTTATCCATAAGGTCTTTTGGCAGGAATGAAAAATCATGTGTTTGACCGACGGCTTCAATTACCATATCACCTTTAATAACGAGTATTTTATCCTCATAAAATATCGGGGCGAATCTGCCTTCATTAATAACGGATTTTACCGCTTTGCATTCCAACCCAGTTATTTTGCCGTTTTTAACCAGAATTTCCTTTGGCCCCCACGAAACATTAAATATGACTCCTTCTTCTTTGGCCTCGGTATATTCTTCTTCGGTCGCGGGAATAATATCCCAAGATTCAAGACAAACAATATTTACCGTTGTTTTTTCATCGGGATATTGAAGCCGCTGAAGCCTTACGCATGTTCTGGCGACATCCATGGCCACATTTCCCCCTCCTATAACAATGGCATTTTTACCAACTTTTACATCCTCTCCAAACTTAACTTTTTTTAGGAAATCTATCGCCTGTGGCGCCAATTCTTCATTTTTAAGCTTAATATATCTACCCTTAGACATTCCCACCGCCATATAAACCGCGTTGAAATTTTCATGAATTTGTTTAAATTGTATGTCTTTGCCGATTCTCGTGTTGAACTTAAATTCAACTCCCGTGGATTTAATATAATCAACATCTTTATCTATGCTTTCAAGCGGAAGTCTATATATGGGTGGCCCTTGGCCCACCATGCCTCCTCCTCGAGGCAAAGCGTCATAAACCGTGACATTATGGCCTTTAAGCCTGAGAAAATACGCAAGAGCCAATCCCGAGGGTCCGGCTCCGATTACCGCCACTTTTTTGCCGGTATCCGGCAAAATTTCCGGTTTAACGGCTTTTCTATAATCGCTTACTTCATCAGCGGCGAATCTTTTTAACCATCTTATCGCCAAGGATTCTCCCCTATGCCTAATTGAACAGGCATTTTCGCAATGCTTCAGACATATCCTTCCGCATATTGACGGGATGGGATTGTCTTCAAATATTTTTTTTAATGAATCTTCGTATCTGCCTTCAGCAATCGCGCCTATATAATCGGATATTTTCAAATGCGCGGGACAAGCCTCTTCGCATAATTTACATCCCAAACAGCGGGCGGCTTCTTTTCTCGCTTCTTCCTCATTATAACCAAAAACCATTTCAACAAACGATTTCTTCCGTTCTTCGGGTTCAGCCACAGGCATGGGCACTCGCTCAGGTTCAAACAAAGCGTATTTCAAATCGGATGAAAACCCTTCATAATCTTTCTTTCTGTGAGTCAAACTGGCTTTTAAAACAGAATATTTGTCGGCGGAAAAAAAGTGTTCCGAGTCATTGCTCTCATCTTTGGCAAGCAATTTAAATGTTTTTGTGTCAAAATGAATATGAAGATAGTCTCTGGATAATCTTAAACTTCCGGGAGGACAAACATCAACACACAAACCGCAAAAACAACATTTACCATAATCTATTTCCGGCCGCTCGTTTTTCACACCTTCTTTAGGATTTGATTTTAATTCGGCTATCTTTATCATTTCAATCCCTTCATTGGGACATATATCGGCGCAATTGGCGCAGCCTGTACATTTATCCCAATCATTGAGATGAATGCCCCTGTATCTCATTGCCGGTTCTTTCAATTCAAAAGGATACCTTAATGTTTTGGGCTTTCTAAAAAGATATTTGAGAGCTTTGAACGGATTTAAAAAACTTCCTTTATTGATTTGTGACTTATTTGTCATCTGTCTATCTCCGGCGCGACTATATACATGCTTATCATAATATTGCCGACATCGGCGATGCTCGCGTTTTTCAGAGTTTTTTCCAGAATCGTTAATCCGTGAGGATAAGACGGCGTTCTAAAATGAGCGCGATATGGTTTGTCTCCTCCGTCGCTTGCCAAATAAAGTCCCAATTCTCCGCGGGAGGATTCGCATCTGACATAAGTTTCGCCTTTTGGAATATTCCATTTAAACGGATTGGGTATTTTATTGTACACTTCTCCGTCCGGCATTTTATCAAGCAATTTAAATATCATGTGAACGCTTTCAATCATTTCATCGCGCACCACCCATATTCTGGAAAAGGCGTCACCGTCTTTTCTTGTCGGAACTTCCCATGGAACTTTATCATAAGCGGCATAAGGCTCTACTTTTCTGATGTCATATTTCATCCCCGTTGCCCTTATAGTCTGGCCCGTCGCCCCCATTTCTTTCGCCTCTTTTTGGCTGAGCTTTCCTATGCCTTGAGCTCTTTCGTAAAACATGCGATTTTTAAAAAATAAATCGTCATAATCTGGCACGCAACCACCTATGGTATGCAATGTTTTTATAATTTTATCTTTAAATCCTTTCGGGAAATCCCGTCTTACTCCGCCAGGCCATATGTATATATGATAAGCTCTACCGCCGGTAAGCTCTTCAAAAAGGTCCAAAATAAGATCTCTATGATACATCGCCCAATTCGCCACCGTATCAAAACCAAGCATATTGGCATAAGCCCACAAACCAAAAAGATGAGAAGCGACTCTGGCAAGCTCAAGATAAACGCTTCTCACATAATGCGCTCTTTCGGGAACTTCAATATTGGCCAATTTTTCAACCGCCATCGCATATATCATCTCTATATGGTCGGGTTCAACAACATTTATTCTGCAAACTAAAGGAAAATTCTGTATCCAGGTTCTTTGCTCCATCAGCTTTTCAAAGCCTCTGTGCAAATATCCGGGATTGGCCGCTGCCTCTAAAATTTTGTCGCCTTCAACCTTTAGGGTAATGCTGAAATTTCCCACCATTCCCAAATGTTGAGGCCCGTAATAAAGTTCAAGTTCTCTCATTTTTTTCCTTCATCTTTAACAAAAGGAATTGTATCAAAAACATCTTTTACATATTTCCTCGTGTCAAAATCTTTTCTAAAGGGAGGTATTTCATATTCCCTCTCCAAAAAAAGCGGTGTCAGTCTAGGATGACCTTCAAATTTTATTCCGAAAAGTTCATGAATTTCCCGTTCATAGGGCTCAGCGTTTTCAAAAATAGAAATTACGGTGGAAAATTCCGGCTTTTCTCTGGAAATTCGTGTTTTTAGAATTATATTCGCTTTTTCTTTGTCCGTATATTCGCCGTCATTTCGCATATAAGCGGAAAGAATATAAATCAATTCAAACTCTTTCTCTTTTATCCAATCCACGCAGGATATGAGAGCCAAATGCTCGTATCCTTCGTTTTTAAGAAAAACAAGGATGGGCGATATTCCGCTTTTTTCGGAATTTATAATTAAATCGTCTTTGTTGGAAATTTCCAAACAAACATTTTTAAAAGTTGACTCAATCGCCTTTTTTAATAATTCAATCATCTTTATCCTTATTTATCGAAAACAATGGCGGCCATTCGAGCTTGCCCAAAGCCTTCTCTTGATTGGCTCTATAATCTTTGTAATTTCTTCTGTATTTTTTATAACCTTCCGCCATATCCTTGTCAATTAATGTCCAAAGATGAGTTACAGCGATAAAAATGGCTTCCGGCCGAGGCATGCATCCGGCGATCCAACCATCTATGGGAATATATTTATCCAAATGCTTAATGGTATTATATGAATCCCAATACATCCCTCCGTTTATGGGGCAGGAACCAAATCCAACAGCGAATTTCGGCTCCGGTATTTGTTCATAGGTTTTTATAACAGCCTTCAATGTTTTTACGGAAACATATCCCGTAATTAAAAATATATTCGCCTGACGAGGCGTCGCGACGGGAATTACTCCGAATCTTTCCGCGTCCCAACGCGAAGTTATGGTCGGAGGAATCTCAATAATTCCGCAACCGGTGCAAAAGTAAACCACATGAAGCGAATACTTATGCCCCATTTTCGCGGGAGCCTTTAACCATTTTACGAGTTGATTTCTATCCATTCTATCTCCACATAAAAAATCAAAAATTACTTTTTTATTATCTCCCGATTACCGAGACGATGACCAAGCCCGTAAAAGCTAAAAGCGTTGGCCACTTCCATAAATATTTAAGCGCTTGCTCAATTCTAAATCGAGGATAGACCGCATTGACGCAAATAAGCGCCGTAAATACCGCCAGCATTTTAAAAAAGAAAATAAGCGCGTTGCTCGCTCCGCCGAGAAACAAATTCACGAAAAGAGCTATGCCGATAAATAAACCGAAAGCATGCTCAATAGACATTAAAGCCAAAAATTTGCCGCTATATTCCGCCATCGGACCCGAAGAAATTTCCTGAGGCGCGGATGCCATATCAAATGGCCTTAAACCCAATATGGCGGGCAGAATCATAAGATACGCTATGCCTGAAAGAAACAAAGGCAAAGAAAAAATAGCCCAGCCGGCATTTTGTTGAATTTTTACCACTTCCACTATGGAAATAGTTTCATAATGAGTCATTACCGCGAGAATTGCCAAAAGAAAAGGCACTTCATAGCCCAAAGCCAGAATAAGTTTGCGGGAAATCCCTATGCTGATATTGGGATTAGCTCCCTCTCCTCCGGATAAGGCTACTCCCAATGGAGCGAATAACATGATATAAAGAATTACCAATAAGCCCCCTGATGAACTTAAGGGGCATATTCCGCCAAAAGGCAAAAACAAAACCACGATAACGGAACCGACTAAAGAAAAGATTATCCCAAAATTAAACATAAACCCGTGAGATACACTGTTTTGATTGAATAATTTAATCATGTCTATGATAGGCTGAATAAGGGGCGGACCATAACGCCATTGGATTCTTGCCATGATTTTTCTGGCCAAACCCAGAAAAAATATTCCAATCATAAGCGCCATAAGAGGATATAAAATTATTTGAATTATTTTCACTACCACGGTTTCCACCTTAGCTGAATAAAAATCAGCGATGTTAAAAAGAAAATTATATACAGAACATAATCACCCACATCTCCCGTGTATAAACGTCTTATTCCGTCGCAAAATTTATGCACGACGCGCACAAGCCAATAATAAAAATCGCTTATTATATCTTTCAAAAAAGGTTTTATTATCCTATATAAGGGATTATAAAAATCAACGGTATAATGGTATTTCTCTTTTGGGATATGCGCTCCGGCGGCATAATTGTCTTCCTGAGAAACCGTTACTGATTTTTTTCCCGCATAAAAAAGAGTCCAAACGATAATACCCATTATGAAAACAGCAAAAAATATGTTTATCATGTTTAAGGTTCCGGTCTCCGAAACAATTCCCCAAATGGTTATATTTAATGACTCAAAACCAAAAGATGTGGTAATGGTATTAATAACCTTTAGCGGAATGCCGGGAAAAATGCCAAACAGGATAATAATCGAGCTCAGTACAATTATCGGAAATTGCATACTGACGGGCGCTTTTTTTACATCTTTATATTTTTCGGGAAGCTGTCCCAAAAACATATTATGTAGAAATTTATAAAAAGAAAGTAAAGTTCCCCATGTTCCTATAAAAGCGGCAAAAGCCAAAAAGGGATGATTCTCTAAAATTAAAGTTTTATAAATCAACCATTTAGAAACAAAACCATTGGTTAAAGGAATTCCGATTATTCCCAAAGAACCTACCAATGCTCCAAAAAAAGTAATTGGCATTTTCTTTATAAATCCGCCCAATGAATTTAAGTCTCTCACGCCTTTGGCGCGATATTCCACCGCTCCAACAGTTAAGAAAAGCAAAGCCTTAAAGATAGCATGATTGAAAGCGTGAAACATACCTCCAACAATACCCATGCTTGTTCCCAAAGCAATTCCTAAAATTATATACCCTATTTGTCCGATTGAATGCCATGCCAAAAGCCTTTTAGCGTCATTTTGAAGCAATGCTATAAATGTGGGAACAATTATCGTTATGACTCCCAGCCAACAAAGAATATAATGAAAATTAAAAATTCCCGAACCAAAGTCAAGGAAAAATTTCATTCCCATTAAGCTGTAAAAAATGAGGATAAAACCATATGTTCCCATCTTTATTAATATGCCGGAAAGCACCGCGGAAAATGGAGACGGCGCCTGGGAATGCGCATCAGGCAGCCATGTATGAAACGGCAAAATAGCATTTTTAATTCCAAAAGCTATAAAGAAGAGTGCCAAAATAAACAATATATATCCCGAAGAAGCAGAAGGCATAAAAGAAGCGATTTCAGAAATAATTACGGTACCGCAATTCGCATAGATTGATAATATTCCGATAAGCATAGCCATAGAACCGATAACAGACATGATGATATATTTCATACCGGCGGCCAAAGCAGGACCCTTGTTATAACTTATAAGCAAAAAAGCACTCCAAGACATAATTTCCCAGAAAATATAAAAAGAAAACAAATCGCCGGAGAATACAATTCCTAACATGCCGGCATTCACCAAAAGCATCATGAAATAATAAAAATCGGTCCTTTCTCTGCCTTTCATATAGCTTAGAGAAAAAATAATCGAGCAAGTTCCAATGATAGTTATGGTGATGGCGAAAAACCATGATAATGTATTCAGTTTTAGAACAAGAGGCAGGTTAAAAAATCCTGTATAAAAAATATCATAAGAAGTTCCACCATAAAGAGACCCAACCATAATTAGCAAGGCTAGGGAAACAAGAACAGCAAAAAAATCACGCGCTCGAGAAGAAAATTTTCCCAAAAAATATGTAAAAAAAGCGCCGCCAAAAGCGATTATAAGCAAAATTTGCAAACTCATCCCAAAACACTCCTTATGTAATCCACTCTATTTAAAAGTTCTAAAGCACCCGCGTTCAAAATATTGATAACCGCGTTCGGATATATTCCAATCAGCGTAATTATCGCCACCAAAGCAAACATGGGTAATAAAGCCGATAATGGCGCGTCTTTTACCACAACGCGTTCCGATTTACCCTTAAAATATAAAACCTGTATCAATTTGAAAAAATACGCGCCTTCAATCACCGTACTGAAAAGAACTAGCGCGATTAACACAATAAACACTATTTCTTGCTTGGCCAGTCCCGCGTAAATAATCAAAAATTTACTTGAAAAACCCGCAAAAGGAGGCAAACCTATAAGCGAAAATACTCCGATGGTAAAGGATAATGAAGTAAGCGGCATTTTTTTGCCCATTCCTTCAAAATCGGAAATCTCCATGGAACCCGCGCGATAAATCATATATCCCGCCGCCAAAAAAAGCAAGGTTTTGGCTAAAGAATGACTTACAATTTGAAATAACCCTCCGGACACTCCGTAAAAAGTTCCAATTCCCAAAGCAAAAAGAATTAAACCTATTTGCCCGATACTTGAATAAGCCAACATTCTTTTTATATTGTTTTGCGCGAAAGCGGACATCTCGCCCACTATTAAGGTTAAAATTCCCAAAAGCGCCAAGAATAAAAATATACTTGAAGCGCCAAATACAGTAAAAACAATTCTTGCGACGGCGTAAATTCCAACTTCAATGGCTATACCCGATAAAACGGCGCTAACTGGCGCGGGGGCTGATGAATGCGCGTCCGGAAGCCAGGCATTTAACGGGAATATTGCCGCCTCAACTCCCAGGCCCGTAATAAATAAAACCAAAGGAACAAACAGCTCCATGGAACTGACTGAATTTATATTTCTCGCGATATCGGCCATATTGAGTGTTCCAAAAAGACCGTAAAGCAAAGCGATGGCGATCAGCATAAGACTTGAACCGACGGAACCCTGAATCAAATATTTTACTGCCGATTCGATTCCTTGTTTATTTCCCGAACAAGCCACTAAAGCGTATGAAGAAATGCAAAGAATTTCAAAAAAAACAAAAAGATTAAAAATATCGCCGGTAAGAACAACGCCTGTAGCGCCCGTTAAAAGCAAAATATAAAGTATATGGTACTTTTCAATGGCGACCTTTTCCATATAATCCATCGCATAAACGGAAACCAATAAACCCCCTAAAGCTATGATAGCCGAAAAGAGAATTCCCACAGGACCCGCCACTAAATTGATGCAAAAAGGAGGCGACCAACCTCCGATAGAAACAATGATCGGATTTCTCAGCACATGAGGAATAAGCGCCAAAGAAACTATTAAATTAAAACCAAAAGCAATAGGCGGAATGAATTTTATTATTTTCTTTGAAATAATGCCAAATAAAGGTATGGCAAAAGCCAAACTTAAAGGCGCAATAATTAAAAATACCGGATTTACCATTTTTGTTCTCTTATCATTCTTAAATTGAGCGTTCCGTAATGGCCATATAATCTAATGGCCAAAGAAAGAGCCAAAGCCAAAACCGCGACACCGATGACAATAGCTGTCAGCACCAATGCCTGAGGCACAGGATCCACCATATTGACGGCTTTTATCTCGGGCCGGGAAAAAATAGGAGCGGTTCCTCCCTTAATATAACCGATGGCTATAAGGAGTAAATTCACTCCCGTTTCCATAATACTTAAACCAATAATAACTTTGATAAGGTTGCTCTTGGCCAAAATAATGTATAAACCGATAAATATCAAGCCAAAAGCGCCAAAATAATAAATGTAATTGTGTAAAAAATCCATATTCTTGATTATTCCTTAAATTACGCCTTAATCCTCAATCAAATTTTCAATAATTCCCGCCAATTCCGAACCGACTTTAAGCCCGATGACGATATAAATAATGGGAATAATGCCCGCGCTAAAAAGGGTATTTGCCGTTCCTTTCGGCAAAAAATTTAATAAGAAATAGCCGCCAGAAGTCAAACCTAGCAACCCCATTATTACGAATATTAATCCGCTAAAAGATTCCGTAACTTTCGCCGCCGTTTTATTGAATTTCATTTCTCTGCCTCCCAAATAAATAAGCAAAAACGCCGAGGCTATAATCGCCCCGCCTTGAAATCCCCCGCCGGGAGTAAGATGGCCGTGAGTAAAAACATAAATTCCAAAAAGCAAAATTACCGGAAACAATAATTTGCAGCCGGTGCGAAGAATTAAACTGGCCGGTTCCGGTTTCTTTTCGCGCGGTTTTTTACCGCCGAATAAAACCGCTCCCAAACCGATAGCTCCCGTAAAAAGCACCGCGATCTCACCCAAAGTGTCAAAACCTCTGTAATTTACCACTACCGCCGTGACTATATTCACCGCCCCGGTTTCTTTTACACCTTTATTGACATAATAATCACTTACCCTTGCCTTATCCGCGCCAAAAGGAATATTTTGTAAAGTTATGACGATGCCAAAACCCATTACGGACAATAAAAAAATACTGATTAACTTCCTCATTCCTCATACCTCTTTGTTCTTCTTATCGCTATGACAAAAATAGCGGTAACCAATGCCGTCCCTATAGACACTTCGGCCATGGCAACATCCGCCGCCTGCAAAAAATAGAAAAGTATAGAAGCTATCAAGCTTACAAAAGCCAAAGAGATAACGGCATTAATCAAATCTTTGAAAACGCAAGCGGCAATCGCTCCCGCGAGCATTAACAACACTAAAAAAACTATAAAGAAAATCATTCCACCTTCTTATTTTTTTCAAATTCTTCTGTTTTGTTCACGACACTTTTATCACATAACGGAATTCCGCTTTTCAGGCTCGCTCTTCCCAAAGCATGGCTTGAAATAGGATTGGTAATAAGAATAAACACGGCGATAAGAAGCGTTTTCCAAAACCATTGCGGCTCCATTATGCCCACTCCGACAATGGTAAAGAAAGCGCCCAAAGTGGTGCATTTCGTGCCGGCTTGAAGCCGATTGTACACATCGGGAAATCTTAACACGCCCAAACCGCCAAGAAAAAGAAATGCCGCGCCAATGCCTGTAATTATCATTCCTATAAGATACATTTAAAATCCCTTCTCCAAAAATCTCGCGATAACAATTACGCCTATAAAAGTTAAAATCGAGTAAACAAGCGAAATATCCAAATAAACATACCTTTGAAAAATAAATCCCAAAAGAACCAGTAAAGCCGCCGTACTCGTTGATAAAGTATCCACCGCCACCGCTCTGTCCGCGGCGGTGGGGCCTTTCACCATTCTAATGAAAGAAAAGATAATTCCAACTCCGATAAGTGTGAGAAAAACAATATTTTCCATAAGATTCGTAGTAATATTACAATATTTGTACATTCAAATAATCAAATATACTTGTCAAAAAAAACGAGGTTTATTCTAAAATCTTTAAAATTTTAACCACTCGTTTATCAATTACCCTGTAACAACGTTGATTACCCTTTTTCTTCTCTTTAATGATTTTTTTATTTCTAAGTATCCTCAAATGCTGCGAAATGGTGGATTGCGGCAAACAAAGCTTTTTTTGAATTTGTCCCACATTGCATTCATTTTTGACGAGACCGATGATAATTTTCAAACGATCGGAATGCCCCAAAGACTTAAATATTTCGCTAATTTCATCCATACTTTCGCTCATTGTCAAAACATCCCTATTTTCCACAAAAACCTTATTAAGCCTTAGGAAAATATCACCTCTAAATATTTTTCAAATCTCGCTCCGATATCTTTGGTAGCGGCATCAATATCTTCATCCATTACATTTATCCAATGAACAAGCATTTCATCGCCAACCATATCCAAAACAAATGTTCCGGGAGTTAATATAATGGAATTAGCGAGAATCACTTTCGCGATATCGGACTTTAGTTTCGTTTTAATGATAACAATACCGGGTTTTATCGGCATCTTTGGATGGAGAACTCTGTAAGCCACATCGAAATTAGCTTTTATTATTTCTTTAAAAAGCGTGAAAACATATGCAATAAAAAAAACGATTCTTTTTAAACTTATGGGAGGCAAACCCAAATTAAGATATCCTTTACTTAAAAACAAGGAGAGGAAAAAACTTATTAAAACACCCGTTATTACTTCTTGCGGATGAAAACTTGAAGTAAGCGCAAACCATACCAATAGTAATACCGCAAACAGATATAAAAAACATTTAATTTTTTCAGACGATTTTTTTTTGATATTTGTTTCCATTTTTTGTAACCTAAAAATTAACCGCAAATAAATTATCCCAAAAACTAAATACAAGTTTAACACAAATCCAAAAAGGTGTCAAATCCATGCGCGATATTGTAGTAATTTTTTTAAAATGTCATATATGCGTTAAATAGAAATGTCATAGT
>CAZHQC010000031.1:0-21192 GCA_964534135.1 uncultured Elusimicrobiaceae bacterium
ATTATGGCGACGGTTCCGAGCTTACGGGTCTGACGAGCGTCTCGGATAATTTAGGCGATCATACCGCTACAGAAGATTTAAATATGGCTAGCAATGCTATTTTTAATGTTTCATCAATGACAATAATGGCCTCCGATACAAGTACTGAATCACTTTGGGTTTCAACTTCCGCTACTACACCTCATTTGTATGTTTCAACAGCGGGCAAAGTTGGCATAGGTACTACCAGTTTAACCGAAAAACTCACTATTTCAGATGGATGGCTAAAATTTGATACTGCCGAAATGGGAATAAAGTGGGCTGATGGAAGCGAATCCACAACTTCGTTATCAGCCGAAGGAGGAGAAAGCACTGATTGGTTCGCGTCTTGCGTTAATCCTTATGATGCCAGCGATATTATGGTTGCGGTCGGCGATCTATGTGTTGATAAATACGAAGCATCCGTCTGGTCAACATATCTGGTAGGTACTCAATACGGAACAACTGGCGGCGATGATTATCCTTGTAATGATAATGGCCAAGACTGCGCGAGTACAAATAAAATATATGCCAGAAGCGTAATAGGTGTAACTCCATCGGCTTATATAACATGGTTTCAAGCGGCGGCAGCTTGCGATAATGTGGGGAAACATTTACTGACAAATGCCGAGTGGCAGCGCGCGGCAAGGGGAACTGTAGATCCCGGCACTGGTGTGTTTTTTCCCGGCTGTAATGTGAATACGCACATTCCTTCGCCTTCTATTACCGGAGGCAATACAAGCTGTCTTTCAACAGCCGGCGCTGAAAATATGGTAGGTTCTCTTGCGGAATGGACGGCGGATATGGGCGGAATGGCAGCAAGTGAAACATTGGATTCAGGTTACGGTTCGGATATGGTAGAGTTTGACAGCGATGCAGTAATTCCGACAATTGTCCGAGGAGGGTCATGGAATGATGGGAGTGGTGCAGGTACTTTTGCATTCACAATAGAAACCCCATCCGCCGCCAAGGCGTTTCTGGGCTTCCGTTGCGGGAGACGCCGCTAAAATTTCAGAGTATATAAAGTAAACTATTTCTAATGGAATATTAGATTATACCTTATCATTGTTTTTTCAAGAGAAATTCGTTATGAACACTATTATTGAAATATTTAAAGGACTTCTGCTCGGTATAATAGGCGGCATTGCGATTGGATGTCTATTGTCATGGAATTTATTATCTCACGCATACACCGGTTGGAAAACTTTATGGCCTGATTGCGGACAAATTCTATTCATTCCAATGTTTATGGGAGCAATAATTGGTTTGATTTCAAGAATGGAAAAGGAATCTCCCAGCGGAATTATCACAAGCATAATCACGGGAATGGGAGTTGGTTTTTTCTCTCCCTTTGTTTTCCATCAGATTTTCGGCAAGCGTATTTACTTTACTTTCGGATCTATTGATATTTTGTATGTGCCAAATCTTACATTCATGATTTGCGGAGGCGCAGTCGCTTTTATATGGTATTTCAGCGGAAACAAACTGTGGAGATAAATAACTAGGTTGCCAAAGATTTACGCTCACTATTTTTCAGCGGGCCCTGTCAGAAGTTGCAAGTTGAGCACTGCTGGGTGTCCATAGCAAATCTTTGAAAGTCCAGTCCACTCTCAAGTCACAAGATAGGAACCCTGTAAGTCTGCAGGATCGCTCATGCAGAGGTTTTTAACGCTGTTGCTCGCTTCAATTTATTCGGAGACTGCGGAACACTGCAGGATAGTAACTCGAGAACTTGGCCGTTTGATACGCATAGCGCTTGATACGGCACTGGCACAGCCTTGTGTCCATATCAATCCTTCCGAAAGCCCAGTCCACCCACTCAAAAACAATGTTTTTTAACTCAAACATCCTCGTCGTTTCGGAGAAATTCCCTCGTAAACATTACTCTCAAAGCTAAACCTCAGAAATTGCTCCCTTACAGACTTACAGCCTTCCGCTATGAATAATTTTTAAAGAAGTGTCCCAACCCTATTTAAGATAAATCCGAATCACCCCAACCGACATAAGGAAATCTTTATTTTTCTTTTTTGGGGACAAATTCCAAGGCCAATTTTTTGAGCCTCGGAATTTGTTTTCGTATCATCTTTTTTTCCACTCTTTTATTGTCTCTAACTTCACCAATTCCCTTATTCTTTCAATCTTCTAATTCACACGATATAAAATTTCACGCTGAGATTTGGGTCGGACACATCGTTCCATAATTAGTTGCGCAGAGTCTGAAAAATCTTCTTGCATCGTATTTGTCTCATGATGTATTTTTACCTCAATTTTATTTGTCTCCAATTTGTAATTTTTTTTTAGTTTCATTAAGGCAAGACCAAAACACTGCTCTGCCGACTTTATATAAAGTATCATGGCTTTTTCCTTACTTTTGGGCACACCATTTCCTTTTTCATACATACACCCCAGATTATACATTCCTATCGCACTTTGATTTTCTTTTATAG
Organism: uncultured Elusimicrobiaceae bacterium; assembly: GCA_964534135.1. Classification (GTDB taxonomy): domain Bacteria; phylum Elusimicrobiota; class Elusimicrobia; order Elusimicrobiales; family UBA9959; genus JAKLQJ01. The sequence goes on from CAZHQC010000031.1 coordinate 2,466, forward strand.
CATCATTATAGAAATGAATAGCTTTCGCAAAGTCTTTTTTTATTTCGATACCGCCATCCCTATACATATCTCCAAGATTAACCTGCCCTAATTCGTCTCCCTTCTCAGCCGCAAGAAAAAACCATTTAACAGCCTCCTTTTCGCTGCGCACCTCTCCAAGCCCCTTTTTATATACAATACCAATCATATTCTGCGCCGGAGCAAAACCTTTTTTGGCAAGACCAAACATTATAGGAAAAGCATCGGAATATTTTTTTTGCTCATACAATTTAGTCGCTTTCTCATATGCCGGAAAAAAATCCGGTTTATAACAAGACATAAAAATTGAAACAAAAACAACTACTATTCCAAATATTTTTTTCATAAACCACCCCGGTAAATTAATTCGTTCTTAGTTTTAATTATACTACATCATAAAGGCTTCCTTAATGTCGGGTGGGTAAATCAAGTTATGGTTAGGGCGTGGACACTCTTATAAATAAATATAAAGGGGAATGTAAAAAAGAAGCCTATAAGTCTGTAGTGAGCGATTTCTGAGGTTTAGTCTTGAGAGCAAAATTTACGAGAAAATTTCACTGAAACGGCGAGGATGTTTGAGGGAGAAAACATTGTTTTCGAGTGAGTTCCGCAGCCGCTGAATAAATTGAAGCGAGCAATGGCGTTTAAAACCTCTGCATAAGCGAGTCTGCAGACTTATAGGATTCGTCCATTAACTACTTAAACCATATAATTATAACCCTCTGGAGATTTCAAGGCTATGCCGGGTGTCGGTCGTTCGTATAACTTACGACACCTGATGAACCAAAAGGTTCGTGTTCCGTAACAAAGCGCTATGCGCACCAAACGACCATTCCCAGTGGATTCCAAAGGAATCTAATCACTGGAAATAAACTAGGCTATGACTGTATCGCATAAGAGACTATGACTATCAAGCGACTAAATCTATCTACTGAGGGTAAAAAACCACAAGGCTATGCTGGGTGTCGTAACAAGGTGCTAAGCATATCAGACGACCATAGTGGTTTTTTATTTTTTAAAAAAGTGGATTTTTGTTTGGTCAAATCTAAACTTTATTTCCTGATTTTCTTTAAAACCTTTTTTAGGCGTGAATATGGAAAATTCCATATTATTAGACGAAACATAAAGCAAAACTTCTTTCCCCAAAAGCTCCATTGAATCTATTTTACCCGTTAAAATATTCTCAGTCTCATCGGTCACTTCAATATCGGACGGCCTTATTCCCATGCAGTATTCAACGCCCGCTCGGGCGGTGGCAGAGTCAAAATAAAACCTATCCTTTTCAAATTGAATGTAAAAACTCTTCTCATCTTTGGAAACTTCAATATCAAACAAATTCATATTTGGAAAACCGATAAATCCAGCCACAAATTTATTTAAAGGTTTTTCATAAAGATTAATCGCGCTATCAACCTGCTGAACATAACCATCTTTAAGCACGGCAACTCTATCGCCCAAGGTCATAGCTTCAACCTGATCATGAGTAACATAAACAGTTGTTATGCCAAGCTCTCTCTGAAGTTTTTTTAATTCAATTCTAGTAGCGGTTCTTAATTGCGCGTCTAAATTTGAAAGCGGTTCATCAAATAAAAGCACTTTTGGCTTACGCACTATCGCCCTGGCAATAGCCACCCTTTGCCGTTCTCCACCGGAAAGTTCCGACGGTTTTGAATCTATATGCTTTGTAATATGTAATATTTCAGCGCTTTTTCTTACTTGCTTGTCTATTTCATTTTTATCCATTTTGGCGATTCTCAGAGGGAAAGCAATATTTTCATAAACTGAAAGATGAGGATAAAGCGCATAAGATTGAAAAACCATAGCAACATTTCTTTCTTTCGGAGGCATACATTTACTTTTGTTGCCGCTGGCCACCACCTTTTCATCAAAAATAAGCTTACCGCCAGTTGGATTCTCAAGACCGGCTATTACATTTAGAAGAGTTGATTTACCGCAGCCTGAAGGGCCAAGTAGAACAAAAAATTCTCCGTCTCTTATATCAAGATTTATATCTTTGAGAACACTAACACTTCTACCCAGTGTTTTAAATTCTTTCTCTATATTTTTAATTTCAATTTTCATATTTTAATCCTTTTGTCTACCACCATCTGAAACAAACCTATCCTTTAACCGCTCCCTTGGTTAATCCTCCAACTATATGTTTTTGGAAAATTAATGTCAGTAGCAATATAGGCAACATGGTAACGGTTGAAGCCGCCATTATTTGTCCCCATGGAACTTGGCCATGCAAACCCTCAAATAAAGCTATACCGACGGGGATTGTGCGACTGTGATAATCGGTAGTTAAAATTAAAGCGAATATAAACTCATTAAAAGCAAAGATAAAAGATAATAGCGCCGTTGAAAATATCCCCGGAAGAGCAACAGGAAAAAGCACTTTAAATAATATTTGAAATTTTGAACAGCCATCTATCATAGCTGCTTTATCAAGCTCTTTGGGTATTTGCGAGAAATAACTTACCAAAATCCATAAAGACAGCGGAAGTATCCAGGCTATATAAGGAAAAATAAGAGCGGGATAAGCGTTGATAAAACCAAAATAAACCATAATTTTAAATAAATAGCCTATCATGCTTACTTGCGGAAACATTGAAATTCCCAAAACAAAAAGAAGTATAAAAACCTTGCCCTTCATCTCAAGCCTTGTTATGGCGAAAGCTGCAAGAGAAGCTACAAATACTGTTACTACCGACGACACGAAGGAAACAATAATGCTGTTTTTAAGATAATCCAGAAAATGTAAAGATTCCACGCCTAAAACATTTTTATAATTTTCAAGTGTTAAATTCCACCCTTTAGCTAAAAAATCCGGCGCCACATTTATACTTGTTAAAACCATATAAACAAAAGGCAAAAGGGAAAAAACAACCATAAAGCAAGCCGTTGAAAATATGAGTAAATTTTTAATTTTTTCTTCGTTCATTGTATAGCGTCATCCTGAAATTTACTTATTTTTATATAAAAAACAGACATAATAAAAGCGACCAAAAACAATAATACTGAGATAGCGCTGCCATAACCAAAATCTCCACCCAGAAAATACTTATATGCATAAAGGGAAACGGAAGTGGTAGCCCCGCCGGGGCCGCCATGAGTTAAAACATATATCACATCAAAAACTCTAAGAGAATCTATTGTCCTAAACAAAAGAGAAACCAAAAGCACGGGCCTTAATAAAGGCAAGGTAATAAGAAAAAAAGTTTGAAGAAAATTGGCTCGGTCTATCTTGGCCTGAAGCCTTAAATCAGAAGGCACCGACTGTAACCCTGCCAATACCAATAAAGCTACAAAAGGAGCTGTTTTCCAAACATCTGCGACCACTACGGTTGTGAAAGCGCCAATATCAGTGCCTATCCAATTTATAGGCGCATCGCTAAGACCCGTCGTCAATAAAACATAATTGGCCAGGCCATAGCTATAATTATAAATCAGTTCCCATATTTTGGCGGATATAGCTGACGGTATAGCCCAAGGCACAAGAACGCAAGCTCTAAGCAAACCTCTAAAGGGAATATTCAAATCCAATACGACGGCAAAAGCTGTTCCTATAATAAGTTCCAAAGGAACAGTTACGGCTATAAACAGCAATGTAAATCTTAGTGATTTCCAAAAACCTTCATCTCTTAATAAATCCCCATAATTATCCAGGAAAATGAACTTCATTTTCAGAAAAGTGACATCCCTAAACATACTTGTCCAGACTGAGCCGACTATCGGAATAAGCACAAATAAAGCCACAAAAATTAGGAGTGGGGCAACAAAAAGGTAAGATTCATATTTTTTTAGAAATTTTTTCATTCCCGATATCTCTCAACAATATTCTTAATTTCATTTTCCGCCTGACTGAAAGCCTCTTTTGAATCGGCTTTTCCGGCTATAACTGAATTTATATACCGCTGCAGAACATCGGAGACCTGAGTATAATAAGGAATAGCGGGCCTCGGGGATGCATTGCCAAAAACATTCTTTAAATCTTTAAAATGAGGATATTTTTTTAAGATTTCAGAATCCGAATAAACATCTTTACGCGCAGGATTCCAACCCAATCTAAGGCAAAGAGATTTTTGAACTTTTTTTGATACCACATATTTCATAAAAGCCCATGCATCCTCTTTTGAGTCGGAGAATCGGGATATTCCTATATGCCAACCACCCAAAGTTGAAACACTTTTACCGCCCTTAAAATACGGCAAAGCCGTTATACCAACTTTATCTTTAACTTCAGAACCATCGCTTTGATGAAGCCCCCAAGCATAAGGCCAATTCCGTTCAAAAAGAGCATTTCCACTTTGAAAAAACATTCTGACCTGCTCTTCTTTCATATCCGTATAAGTATTGGGAGGAGATAACTTCCATTTATTAATCAAATCCTTCATAAAATCAGCCGCTTTAATATTGGCAGGAGTATTTACGCTAACCTCATCGGCAAAGGAAAAACCTCCTCCCTTTAAGGAAGCAAATTCAAGAAAATTACAAATAAGACCTTCATATTGAGCGCCCTGCCAAACAAAAGCAAAAAATGAAGAGTTTTTTTTGCGTTCTTCTTTTTGAATTTTCTTTGAAATTTTTAAAAGCTCAGACCATGTGGCGGGGGGATTTCTAAAGCCGTATTTTTTGAGCAAATCCTTCCTATAATAGAGAACTCCCGCATCAATATAAACGGGCAAAGCTACGAGATTGTCTTTATAAGTGTCGGATAAATCCAATATATTCCGCCAAAATGGCTTAAGACTAAATTCATCTCTTTCTATACGGTCATCCAATGAAAGAAGCCAATTGGAAGCGGCAAACTGAGGTATCCAGGCAATATCCATAAGAAATATATCGGGATTCTCTATTTTGGCCTTCATGGGTATAAGAATGCCCTGGCGGCGTTGATCGGAATCGGTAGGCTGGCGGAGAATTCTGACCTTTATACCCTTTTCTTTTTCAAAATTACTTATTATCTCTTCCCAAAAATCAAGTTCATTTGGAGCTCCACCGACACTGAAAACAAGCTCCGGAGTTTTTTTCGAGCAACCCGTAAAAAGAAATAATACTATAAGTGAAATTTTAAAATAATATCTCATGATTCCAATTTACAACCCATTTTCATTATTAGAAATACTAAACAATTATAACCGACAAGTCAAACTTTAACCCTGAATTTGGGATAAATCCGCCACCTTTGTAAAAAGCACAACAAGAGATTTTATAAGCTTAAGCCTATTTTCCTTAACTCTCTCATCTTTAACCATAACCATAACATTATCAAAGAAACCGTCTAAAGATGGTTTTATTTTAACAAGTTCCGAAAGATAAGATGAATAATCATTATCTTTTAATATATCTGCGCCCTTCAAAGAAAGATTCTTTATATTTTTATAAAGCTCTTTTTCCGCGCTCTCTTCAAATAAAGTTTCATCGGGGACATCCGTTTCTTTAATAATCATTTGCTTTAAAATATTTTTAGCTCTTTTAAAAGAAGCCGCCAGAGAATCAAAATCGGGATTCTTTCTCATTAGATGTAAGCTCTTAATTCTTTGCTCAGCATCTCTTAAATCTCCCGATTTAATAAAATAAGATTTAATAGATCTGATTTCATCGAATTTATAGCCCGACTCGGTAAAAACCGCTTCCGCTCTCTGCCATATAAATTCCAAAATATCTCTGCTTATTTTTTCTTTATCATTTTTTTCTTTAACTGTTTCCGGTAAAAATTCAAAAGCTGCTTTCAAAAAATTATTTAAATTTAAAGAAAATTTCTTTGCGATAATAATTCTTGCAAGTCCCATAGCATGACGCCGAAGAGCATAAGGATCCGCGCTTCCCGTAACGGTTATACCTACGGCAAAAGAAGATAAAATCGTATCAATTTTCCCTGAAAGAGAAACCAGAGCGCCTTCATCTGATGCCGGCAAAGCGGAAGTGGCGGAAAGAGGCCAATAAAATTCTTTTACAGTTTTGCAGACTCCCTTTGAAAACCCCGCATTTTTTGCATAATAATAAGCCATTATACCTTGAAGTTCTGTAAATTCCTTTACCACTTCGCTTGCCAAATCACAATAAATATATTCAGATGCCATAAAAACTTCTTCTTTATTAAGTTTTTTAAGAGTCAGCTCTTTGGAAAGAATAGTGGAAAACTCTTTTATCCGATGACATTTATCATACATCGTGCCAAGCCCTTGATGAAAAGTTATATCCTTTAATTTATCATTCATCAAATCCAAAGGCATGGCTAAATCTTTTTTATAGAAAAATAAAGCGTCTTTAAACCTGGCTTCAAGAACATTCTTAAACCCATCTCTGACATTTTTTTGGCCTTTTGAAATACCGTCGCGTATGCCGATAAAATATGGCTCGAGAACGCCCTTGGAATTTGCCACCGTAAAAAACTTAAGCTGAGACTTCATAACCAAATGGACAAGCTCTGGCGGCAGGTCAAGAAAATCTTTTGAAAAATCTCCAACAACAGCTACGGGATATTCCACAAGATAAAGGTTTTCTTCAAGCAGCTCCGCATCAATATTAACTGACAATTTCATTCTTTTTGCAGAAGAAGAAATTTCTTTATTTAAAATTGAAAGCCTTTTTTCATCTTTCACCAAAACATTCAAATTTTCCAAAACTTTAAAATATTTTTCCGCGCTCTTGATAGTTATTTCTTTTGAACCTTTGGCGCTTAACCCGACTGTTTTTCTTCTTGATTTTATATCCGCTAAATTGAAAGATATAATTTTTTCGCCATAAAGCGCGATAATGCTTCTTATCGGTCTGGCAAATCTAAAGCGTTCTTTTTCCCAAACCATATTCTTGGGAAATTGAAGTTTGGAAATAATGAGAGGAAAGAGTTCCACAAGCTTCTTATAAGAGGCTTCACCGCCGGTCTTTCTTTCAATAACAAGAAAATCTCCCTTTGGGGTTTTTACAACTTTCAGTTTATCGGGCGTCGTTTTTTGGGACTTGGCAAAACCAAAACTTTGCGGTGTATAGTTTCCTTTATCATCCTTTAAAAGCTTAGCCGAAGGCCCTGTCGCCGTAACTGTCTTTTCTTCAGTCTTGGCTTCCATGTCATTTATATAAAGCACAAGCCTTTTATAAGTGCCAAAAGTCTCAATGCTCTCATATTTTATGCCCAGTTTCTTTAAATTCTCAACTGCTATTTTTTCCATCTGGCTCTTGGCGGAAGTTATAAACCTAGCTGGAATATTCTCGATTCTAACTTCCAAAAGCGCGTCTTTTTTAATAGTGGATTTGGTTTTATTCATGGGTATTTGCCTCAACATATGCGCAGGCACAAATTTTAGATAAGTCTCTTATTCTTTTAATTAAGGAAACTCTCTCACTTACAGATATCGCGCCTCTCGCATCCAATACATTAAAAGCATGCGAACATTTCATAGCTAAGTCATAAGCGGGAGCATAATATTTCTTTAAAGCCAAATCATGCGCCTGTTTCTCATTATCAGCAAAATCCTTCTTTAATTTAATAATATCCGCAGCCTCAAAATTATAATAAGAAAATTGCTCTTCCCGTTTTTTGAACATCTCACCATAAGTCATATCATCGTTCCACTTAATATCAAAAATATTTTTTTTCTTTTGAGAAAACATTGCAATGCGCTCTAAACCATAGGTTATTTCAACACTAATTGGATTTAATTCAAAAGAAGCCATCTGCTGAAAATAGGTAAACTGCGTAATTTCCATAGCGTCTAGCCAAACTTCCCAACCAACTCCGGAAGCGCCCAAGGTGGGAGATTCCCAATCATCTTCAATCCATCTAATATCATGTTCATCAGAATTTATGCCTATTACTTTTAGAGAGTTTAAATATCTTTGCTGAATATCCTTCATAGGAGGTTTTATGATAACTTGATATTGATGAAATCTACTAAGGCGATTTGGATTATTGCCATAACGCCCGTCAGATGGACGTCTTGAAGGCTCGACATAAGCCACTTTCATAGGCTTTGGAGTTAAAACGCCGAAAAAAGTGGTAGGATTAAATGTTCCCGCGCCTTTCTCCAAATCATAAGGCTGAACAATGGCGCAGCCCTGCTTTGCCCAATAATGATCAAGTTGTAATATTATATCCTGTAAATTCACTTTAACCTTCCTTAAAAAATGTCGAAAAGCCTTCGTTTATTCGTTGCTACTAACACACATCTGTGCTTATAAACTTCAAATCCTTCATAATTATACCATAACCCTACCACCTACTTGCGAAGCGTATTTTATGATGGCGCTTATAGCGCCATAAGCAGGTGGTAGGGTAATGAATAATTACAAAAACTCCTCGGTTTTAAGCTTATAGTTTAAATGATCACCCATAAATTTTTGTATAAGCTCATTGGTATAATTCATCGCCAAATCATTTCTTTCAAGGGCATTCACCTCCGCCCAAGAACCACTATGCAATATTTTCCAAATCCTTATATCAATTCCAACCGCGGTTTCTTCAAAACCTGAACCGGATAATTCCATAAATCTAAGCACAAAAGCGGAACGCATCCATACGGAAACTTTTCTATTGGAATCTAATTCTTTTAAAACTGAAAGCATTAAATTATATTTTTCTTCATTTGGTTGATTAGCAGGAGTAAGGCGGAACATAATTTCACAAAAATAATAAACTAAAAACATTTTCTTTATGTCAGAACGAATAGAGGGGAAGACAGATAAAATTTCTCCGCCCGTACAAATAGGAATACTGCGCTCATTTTTGTGAAACAATCTATAATCTCCCCAGACAATTATTTCGCTAAGGCCCTTAAGTTTGGCTTTTGGAACTCTTACGCTTTTAAAAACAATATCAAGCTTGCCGTGCAAACGCGTATATACGGTAACGATGCGGTCATTTTCCCACAACTGTGTATTTTTTAGTACTATTGCCAAATCACAAAAATTCATATTACCATCATTTTATCAAACTTATTTATTTTTATGAACTTGGCCAAACTTGGCCCAAACTTATATTTTCGTCTATTCTTTTACTATCCCTATTTTCCTTAAACAAACTAGCTTTAGGAGCCGTAAGGAAATAAATTTGACTCTTCACCGTTTTGTGTGGGTGAAAAAAGATGTTTTTCATAGGGAAAACGCTCTTTAAAACTTGATTAATTTCACTTAAAAGATGCAAACTATATTTATAAAAACCAAAACAACATTTAGTCAGCTCTATAACTTTCCGGGTTTTTACGCCAAAACGCGATTTAAAAGCGGTATAAAAGGCGATCCAAAAGTGCTGGTTATGGAATTGGTACGACGTCAAAAAAACGGTTTGTTCAGTATGTGGAAAAGTCTCCCGAAGTTTTTACGACTATAGAACACATCGAGTCAGAGACTTGGATTGCGGGGGGATGAGAATCTACCTTGAATTTAAATATCGGCGAATTTATTGTTCAATGCGCAATTTAGTAAAGCAAAAGACCTTTTATAAATTGCTCAAAACTTTGAAAAAAAGGACTAAAATATATGCATATCGGATTTATTGAAGATACACATCTTCATGGCGGAACTCAGATGTGGGTTTCTGAAGCGGCCAAATTTCTCCTTGATAAAGGAGAGGATGTTACTGTTATTGCGCCTCTGAACAGCTGGACAGCAAGAGAATGTTCAAAAGCAGGCGCGCATATTATTGAGTATGATTGGGATAGGATTGTATCCAAAAGTGATGAGTTTAAAAAGATATGGATTGAGGGCATGAGTAATTGCGATGTAGCTGTTTGCACCGTACATCCGCCGAGGCATGGATTTCATTGCGCTGTTTTTGGCGCTGAATGCATAAAACAAGCCGGTCTTGACACAATTCTTATACCAAAAACAGGGTCTATTGAACCTAAATATTTGAGGAAATTTTATCTTCCGGATGATTCTGTTAATGTAAGAATCATCGGCATCACAGACTTTACACGCAACTATCTTATTAATAATTACAAAATACCTTCTGAGAAAATTGAACTAATCTATCAGGGAACAGATATTGCTCGTTTTACTTCTTCAGATAAAAATAAGGCTAAATCCATTAGACATTATCCTCTTTGCGGCGCTGCCGCTCCAATTCTGGGATTAGTAGGCTCTTTTGAAAACAGAAAAGGACAGGTTATTCTTCTTGAGGCAATTGCAAAAATTGCAGCAGACACTATTCCTGACATTCATTTAATGCTCGTTGGAGATGGTCCGGACGAAAAAATGTTAAAAACAAAAGTCAGAACAATGAATCTTGAAAAAAATGTGACATTCTTTCCATTTACTAATGAACCTAATTATATTTTTGAAAGGATTGACATATTAATCCTTCCCAGTCTTTATAGGGAGGGTTTGCCAAATGTTCTGCTTGAAGCAATGTCTATGGGATTGCCTGTTATAGCGTCAAAATTTGCGGGAATACCCGAAGTTGTTTTTGAGGGAAAAACAGGCTATATGATTAAAATCGGAGACCAAAGCGAACTTATAGATGCGATTATTAAACTATCCTCAGATAAAAACAATTATCTGCAAATGGGCAAAAACGCTCGTAAGCTTATAGAAGAAAAGTTTGATAAAAGAGCTCAGTTTAATGAATTCCTGAAGTTCTTTCATAAAATCACAGGCAAATAAACCTAAGAAACCGTAAGGAGAAATAAAGGTCTGCAAATAGAACAATACCGGAATTACCCCTATTGAAATATGAATTTTCTGTCGGACTATCCGTCGCAATGATTACCACTTTACTGTTAGTATCTACCTATTAATATCTGCCTTGACAAACTAGGTCACTAAATATATCATTCAATATGTAATTGGAAGTCCACTATTTAGAAAAGTAATCTTAAATCTGGAAAATGGAAATAAGTTCATAATTACCGCGAAAAACAATTCAGCGAAAAATTGTTATATACAGTCGACCAATTTAAATGAGGAAGCAAAAAAGAAAATGTTCCATACTCATTAAGTTAATGAGAAATAAACATCAATATTGCAGCGCTCTAAAGGAAAAATACTAATTCTCAAAATACGTCCGCACGCAGTTGAGCTCTATTATGTTTGCAAATAACGCTTTACTAATATTATTTTTAGGAGTGAATATTTTATGAATATAGGCATTGTTATAGGCCGTATAGGCGGAGTAGACGGAGTGGCTCTTGAGACGGAAAAATGGATGACCGTCGCCGAAAGAATGGGACATAATTGTTTCTTACTTGCCGGGAAATTGGAGGCTGAATTTAAAAATGCGACGGTTCTTCCGGAACTTTTTTTCTATCATCCCGATTGCGCGCAAGGACAAGACGACGCCTTTTTTATTCAAAAGGCTGATGAAAAGGAATTTTTAGATCGTCTGGAAAAAGAAACCGAATATATAGAGCGGAATATCCTTAAATGGATAATGAGCAAAAAAATAGATATCCTTCTTACGGAAAATTCCACCACCCTTCCTTGCCACCTTACCATGGGGATGGCCCTTACGCGAGTAATTAAAAAAACAGGGATCGCTTCCGTCTCCCACAATCACGATTTTCACTGGGAACGAGGCGACAGATATGTTTCGCGATACGCCGGCGTGCGCAAAATAATAAAGGAATATTTCCCTCCTGATCTACCCAACATTAAGCACGCGGTAATAAATCTTTATTGTAAAAACTCGCTCAAAAAACAAATGGGGATAATGGCCGCCGTGGTCCCAAATGTGATGGACTTTAATACGCCGTTCGGGCAAAAAGACGAATACAATAAAGACCTGCCAAAAGATCTTGGCATAGAGAATGATGACATTCCTCTTTTCCAAATAACCAGGATAGTGAGGAGAAAAGGAATAGAGACTGCCATAGAACTCATTCATAAACTGAATAATCCGAAAGTAAAACTCTTCATTACAGGAAATGCCAAGGACGATCTCCATCAGATGTATTTCGATGAACTCCTCAAAATGGTTAAAGACCTAGACCTGGAAAAACAGGTTTTTTTTGTGGCGGAACATTTTGGATCCGTTCGAAAAATCATGTCCAACGGCAAAAAGATCTATTCGATATCAGACGCCTACTCTCACTGCAGAGCCATGACCTATTTTTCCACATATGAAGGTTTTGGCAACGCTTTTGTCGAAGCGCTGGTGGCCAAAATCCCCATATTCGTAAATAATTACAAGCCCGTCTACTGGCCCGATATAGGTTCCAAGGGATTCAAAACCGTCCAGTTGGAAGAAGGCCTATTGACCGATAAGGCCATTGAACAAATGAAAAAAATCATCTATGACCCAAAAAAAGGTTGTGCGTTGACTGAATTTAATTTCGCGCTGGGTAAAAAATATTTTTCTTATGAAGTGCTTCAAAAAATACTTGAAAAACTCTTTAAAAAATCCGATTTAACGCATGAAAGAAAAACGAATTAAATACACCGCTACGGTAGGCTCAAAATTTAACAAAGACGGATCCGTTCGCGCTTGGCCTGGAATGTCCATTATCTGCTTTTTAACGCCGGATATGCCCCAATATAAACTCCTGACCCGCTTTCAAGAAGATTTTAAGCTCCAGCCATTCGCTGGTTGTTTTACCATGCTTCCGCCTAAAAGTTTTCATATGACGATTATAGACTTACTATGCAATCTTGCGCGCACACCCGAACACTGGAGCTCCAAACTGCCGCTCGACACCGAATATCCCGTAATTAAGAAAAAGATAAACGGTTGGTTAAAAGACCTTTTGCCTCAAAAAAACATCCGCGTGAAATTTGAAAACTTAACCGATTACAATGTAACTGTTAAATCGCTGGTAAAACCCGCCGACATAAAATCTAAAACCCTTATTAATAAATTTCGTGAAACAACTATCCTAGCCACAGGCGCGCGTCACCCAGGACACAAGATATATGCTTTTCATATTTCGATGGCATATATAATACGTTTTTTAAGCGCCGATGAAGAAAAGAGTGTTAACGATTTTCTCCGCAGTTGGCAAGAAATTTTCGTCCGGGAATTCGGAATAGTGGAATTCGGTCCACCACAACTTGTTTTTTTCCCAAACATGCATCAATTTTCAGTTAAGTAGCGAATATTTTAAATTACCGATTTTGAATCTTTTTTTATCTGACCATTATCCCGCCCTAAAGCTCTTTTTTTATGTTTCCTATTTTTATTTGAGTGATATAGTAAAATAAATTGCCATAAAATTTGTAATATGATAGTCTAAACTCATGAATTCAAAACTTAAGTTTATTTTTAGAATTTCTATTCTTTTGTTTTTTGTCATATCTCTAGCATACATGCCAGCATATACTCAAGAAAAGCCTATTACTATCAATATTTGGCGTCATCATAAAGATACTGAAATTAACGCTCTAAAAGACCTGATAAAACGTTTTGAAAAACTTCACCCGAAAATAAAAGTAAATCTTTTAAGTTTTCCATTTTCGGTATTCACTACAAAACTTGCGATAGCTATCGCTACAAACAAAGGACCAGATATAATAAACATCCACAACAGTTGGGCGCGCAAATACATAAAGGCGGGACTAATTATCCCTATTCCTGAAAAGCCGGCTTATCACGAAAAAATTAAAAAAGATTTCTTTCCCATGCTAAAATCCTTTTACTATAACGAAGCCTATTATGGATTGCCACTAGGGGGGTCAAATTTATCACTTTTTTACAATAAATCACTTTTTAAAAAAGCGGGATTAGATCCTCAACACCCTCCTCGCACCCATAAAGAATTTGTTTCAATGGCAAAGAAACTTACCGTCCATGACAAAGCTGGCAGAATACTATTATCCGGCGCTGCCATCGGCATGCCAAATGGCCAGGGATGGAACTATTTTATAGAAGGGGTACTACGTCAATTTGGAGTATCAATAATCTCAAAAGACCTCAAAAGTGTGCTCTGGAATAGTCCTCAGGGAATAAAAGCTCTAAGATGGTACACCGGTTTCATAAAAGAGCACAAAATATATTCCCAGACATTTCCCGTAGCTGATGATGCTTTCAAGCTTGGACTGTCCGCAATGATGATATCCGGAAGTTGGTCGATAGGACAATTAAAAAAAAACGCCCCTAATCTTAACTACGCTATTGCTCCTCTTCCCGCATCTAATAAAAATATTCGCGCCACTTACGGCAGTTTTTGGGGCAATGCTCTAACAAGCAATGTTACGGATGAAGTCCGTCCATGGGCGTGGGAATTTATTAAATTTATTACCACTTATGAAAATATGAAACGATGGACAAAAAAAACTGGAGAAGTGCCCATGAGGCGACAAGTGCTCAATGATACTGATTTCAAAAAGAAAAATCCGTTATTGGTAACTTTTATCAATCAACTTCCCTATAGTCACTCCTCCGTTAAAAAAGACGAAACTCTTTATAAGTCGGCTATCACGGAAGCTATGGAACAAATAATTTACAATGACATGTCTCCGAAAAAAGCTTTGGAACAGGCTGCGCGCACCGTAAATAAAATGCTTAGGAAGGAAAAATAGTGAAAACCGATTTACATTTGAATAATCAAAATAATAAACATCACTTTAAGCGCAACGCGCTATCAATTAACACATGGGGAATACTTTTTATAATCCCGGCTGCTACTTTCTTCTTAGTAGTAAATATTATCCCAATGATATACGCTTTTTTTCTAAGCTTTCACGATTGGAACTTTCTTTCATCTAAAATGACATATGTCTTTCTAGAAAATTACATAAATTTATTAAAAGATCCTCTATTTCTCAAAAGCCTATGGAACACATTTCTTTACACCTTGATAATTGTCCCTCTTACTCTTGCTTTTTCGCTTTTCTGCGCTCTGTTATTAAACTCAGGCATTAAGCATGTCTCTTTCTTCAGAGTCATCTACTTTATTCCTTTCATCACTTCTATCATCGCAGTAGGATATATATGGAAATGGCTTTACGACCCCACTTTTGGCATACTTAATTACATGCTTGCATGGATTGGCCTGAGTTGTCCATTTTTAAAATCCACTATCACATCTCTGCCATCCATCGCCCTTATGAGCGTATGGAAAAGCCTTGGATTCAATATAATCATATTCTTAGCGGGACTCCAGAGCATACCTGACACTGTTTATGAAGCTGCACGTATCGATGGAGCAAACAAATGGCGAACCTTTTGGAAAATAACCCTGCCGCTTCTAAATCCAACGGTAATATTTTTGACTGTTATGGGAATTATGCATAGCCTTAAAATATTCAGTGAAATATTCGCCATGACTGAGTCAGGAGGACCACTTCACAGCACCCAGAGTGTTGTCTACCGCATAGTGGAAACATCATTTAAATCTTACCAGATGGGTTATGGCGCGGCTATGAGCACAATACTTTTCTTAATTATCATTACCGTGACAATTATCCAGATGAAAATACTTACTAAAAAGTTCAATTACTAATAAAAAATATATGAAACGTAAAGAAAAAATAATAATTTACATCCTCCTCTCAATAGGAGCCATCATCATGGTATTTCCGTTTGTGTGGAGTTTATTAAACTCCTTCAAACAACCTCAGGAAATATTAACGCTTGCCCCAAAATTACTGCCGGAAACGCCAACACTTGATAACTATCGTGAAGTACTCTCTCGCGGCAATTTTTTAAGATGGTATTGGAATAGTATTGTAGTGGCCCTGCTAACAACCTTAAGTGTCTGTTTTTTCTCCTCAATTGCCGGATACTCTATAGCCAAGTTTAAATACAAGGGCAAGAATATTATCTTTCTTCTCATCCTCAGCACAATGATGATACCGATGGAAATGCTGGTCATCCCATGGATGGTAACAGGATCCTACTTTAATTTAACAGACACCTATATCGGATTAATGTTCCCCGGACTCATAAGCGCTTTTGGAGTCTTTTTGATGAAACAATTTATGGAATCCATTCCTAACAGTCTCATTGAGGCCGCTCGAATAGATGCCGCGGGAGAATTTAAAATTTTCTGGAAAATAATACTCCCGCTTGTAAAACCCGGTCTGGCATCTCTGGCCATATTTACATTTATCGGAAGTTGGGACGCTTTTCTTTGGCCGCTTCTTATCACTGCCAAAGATCATATGAAAACCTTGCCCGTGGGACTTCAATCATTCGCGGGAGCTCAAGGAATAGAATATCATCTTATTATTGCGGCCGCCAATCTTGTCGTTATACCGGTACTTGCAATGTTTATGGTAGTGCAAAAACACATAATAAAAAGTGTAGCAACTACAGGAATCAAATAGGAGAAATTTATGGCTAATATAACCCTGAAAAACATACGAAAAGCGTATGACAATAATGTTGTAGTCAAAAATGTAAATATCGATATTAAAGACAAGGAATTTATTGTCCTCTTAGGTAGTTCAGGCTGCGGTAAAAGCACAATTTTAAGAATGATAGCCGGATTAGAAGAAATAAGCGGCGGAAAATTATATATAGGGGATACTCTTGCAAACGATCTTAATCCCAGTGAACGCGGTATTGCCTTCGTATTCCAAAATTATGCTCTTTACCCACACATGACGGTCCGTCAAAATATGGCTTTCGCTTTGGAAAATATGAAATTTTCTCCTGATGAAATAAAGAAAAGAGTGAAAGATGCCGCGGAAATATTAAAACTAAGTTCTCTACTTGAACGACTCCCCGGCGAACTTTCAGGCGGACAGCGCCAAAGAGTTGCCATTGGACGCTCCATCGTCAGAAAACCCAAGGTCTTTTTAATGGATGAACCGCTTTCAAACCTGGATGCTGGACTCAGAGCTAGGATGAGAGAAGAAATATTGAGACTCCATAATAAACTACAAACAACATTTGTATATGTGACACATGACCAGACAGAGGCCATGACTATGGCCATGCGCATAATTCTCTTTGAAGACGGAAATATCCGACAGATTGGAACCCCGCTTGAAATATATAATAAGCCCATCGACAAATTTGTAGCGAGCTTCATCGGAAATCCGGCAATGAACTTCATGGACGTAAATGTAGATCTCAAGAAAAAAACTCTTAAAACCCCGGGAGTCAATATACCGATAACAGAAGAAATAATTCATAAAGTTGCCAATTACGACGGGAAAAAACTAACTCTCGGAGTACGCCCACATTCATTTACATCTGTTGAAAAAGATGATGCCATGTTTAGCGGCGAGGTGGAAATAGTAGAACCCTTCGGCAATGAAACACATGCCCATGTTATAATAAAGAATGGCGATTCCATTACTGTGCGACTAGACGCGAGCAAACATCCGCGCATGGGCGAGCAATTACATCTTAAGACCAATGAAAAAGCAATTTACTTTTTTGACCCAATATCTGGAACCACTCTCTATTAAACTACATAGAATTCTTTAGATAACCTAAATTAATTCTAGAGCCTAAACGAAGGAATAATACTTCTATTCTGACTTTTTTCTATCACAAAAGAAAATATATAAGACGTGTTTGCTCACTGAAACAAAACCCACAATACTATTGAATTGCAAACTAATATATTCTTTAATACTCTTGTCACACAAACTTGAGAAAGAGGAAATACACATAACATTTAAAAAAATTAGTTTACTTTTAGCCCTACTTTGCTTTTCATTTGTGCAAGCAATCACATTAAAAGCCGAGGAAAAATATAATTGGGCGCAGAAAATTATTATGCCTCTTGAAAATACTGAAGTTTATACCAATCAAACTTATAACTTTGAAAGATATAATCTCGTCACAGGTCCGGCTAAAAAAGGGGAAAAAAATTCTATAATTAAAATTGAAGGAAAAAAATCAACCAGCCTTTATAAAGCATGCAAGGGTTAGTCAATTGAAATGGCGGAAGGAGAAATTATTAAAAATCCTTCCATCAACAAACTAAAAAAGGCTTTGGCTACTCTAAATAATAATAATTTCTTTCTGACTCTCAATGGCCCTAAAGGTTTCATGCAAGTCTCTTTTTCCAAAAAGGGCCTAGATATCCAATACAAGAATGAGACCGGCCATTTTACAGGTGAAGATTTTATATCTAAGGAAAAGGCTACTTCCATATTTATTGACTACATACAGAATACAACCGGTTGGAAAAATAAATGCCAATGGAAACCTTTTGAATATTAAGGAGTGACATAAATATGATGCTAAAAAGTATTTTAACGATTTTATTGCTCAGCCAATCAGTTTTCTGTTTTGGACAAAGCGTAGAAGAATTTCTTAAAAAAGGCCGCGAAGCCGTGGATTCCAATACACGCGTAACAATATATACAAGAGCTATAAAAAAACATTCGCAAAATGCCCGCCTTTATCATGAAAGAGGCGTTACTTATGGAATAATTGAATATCATGATAAAGCCCTTACTGACTTTGGCAGAGCTATTGAACTTGACCCGAATTATACCATAGCCTTTAAAAATAGAGCTCTTGCCTATCATAGAGTTAAGAAATTTAAAGAATCCGTTCATGATTGTCAAAAATTTATAGAGCTCAAACCGGGAAAGGCCTTCGGTTATTATCTTCTTGGCGTAAATTATGCCAATCTTGAAGGAAAATGGTCTGAAACTGAAACAAATATCAATAAAGCCATTGAACTTGATCCTTCATATAAAGACAACTCCTCAGTGCGAAAGATAAAATATCAGATAAAAAAGAGAAAAAAATTTTCGTCGTTCAAAATAAAGGAAAAAACACCGGATAATAAAATTGCTAATAAAGAACCTATTATTGAAACTGAGGTTAAGAAAAAAAAGTCAATTGTTTATAAAAAAAGACCGG
>CAZHQC010000032.1:0-20675 GCA_964534135.1 uncultured Elusimicrobiaceae bacterium
CTAAATGCTATCCGTGAAATAAAAAGAGTGTTCCATTGGGAACATTACCGTTTTCTAAATGTGCTTAGATTACACCGCCCGATAGGCATAGCCTTGGAATCTACGGGGGGACAAAGAAAATAAAAATTAAATTTCCGTTTCTTGTTTCTGTTGGCGAATATTAATTCGCCCGCTATATTTCCTTATTATTCATTTTGTTGCTCTGATTGCGACAAATGATCCCTCGCCATAACTTTCTTTTATTGGCTCAATAGCTTTTATCTCAGCCAAATTATGGAAAATTGTTTGAATGAAATTAAAATTTTTGAAACCCGCTTTTTTCAGGTTTGAAACAACCTCGTTCACCGTATAAAAAGTGGCTTTTCCATAAAACACGCTTTCTTCTTTATATTGCTGATACATTCTTCCAATAAGGCTTTCTTTATCGATAAATCCAATTATCAAAGCTCCTCCGGGTTTTAATACCCGATATACTTCTTGAAAAGACTCTTTCATATTATCTACAAAACAAATTGTAGTTGTCATTAATGCGAAATCAAACTGAGAATCACTAAAAGGAAGATTTTCAGCTACACCATCAATTGCCTTAATACCTCTTTTTTGAGCGATCTCCCTCATCTTTTCTGATGGGTCAACCCCAATTTTGATACCTAATGGTGCGGCAAATCGACCGCTTCCCACACCGATCTCAACGCCATTGCCGCTTTTTGGAAGTTGTTCCCTTATCGCTTGCAGCTCTGATTCAAAGACAAACTTATTTCTCTCAAACCAATTTTCGTACTGAGTTATATGTTTATTAAAAAGTTTGATTTTTTTTATAAAAGGCTCATTTTCCATAGTTTGAAATATTTAAGGGATATGTCGACTAACTTACTAATACATCTTCATAAACACTCAAAAGAATATTTGAGACAATATCCATAGACATATTATTATCCACAAAATCAAAAGAATTTTGTGAAATTTGCAAAGTTAAAGAAGAATCTTTAAGAATTTTAATAATAGTATCGGCATAAGAATCAATATTACCCGGCTCAACCAAAACACCGTTTTTTTCATTGACAATAGAATCACTCAAACCTTTAAGCCTCGGAAGAACGCACGGCACTCCCGATGCCTGCGCCTCTATTACAGAAAGAGAAAGACTATCAATGAAAGTTGTTTTAACAAAGATATGAGCGATAGCCATAAATTCAGGCATATCTTTTCTATCAGCCAATATGTTTATTTTGGAACTCACTCCCATTTCTCTCGCCATATCGCGCAATTTAGCGCTTGTGTTTCCCAAAAGAGTAAACAAAACGTTTTCCGGAAAAACCTCTGTAATTCTTTTGGCAATTGCCAGAAAAAAAGCCTGTTCCTTAAGTGATTTATCCATTGAAATGCTAACAATCTGATAAGGTTTGGTTTTAAACATCATGGATTTTACGCGCATGGCGCTTTCCCATCTGGTTAGTTTTACAGCGGGAGCAATGGTGAAAATATTTTCTTCCGCTATTGAAACTTCACGCAGATTATCATGAAAACTTTCCGAAGGAACAATGAATTTAGAGACATATTCTTCGATACTTTTCAATTTTGGAAGACTCTTATCTAAAAACTTCATATGGGAAAAAACTATTTTTTTGTCTTTTCCTGCAAGCCGATAGGTTAAATTGGAAAAACTTTTTGTTCCATAAAAATGAATAATATCGTAATTTTTATTTTTTATTACGCCAAATTTAAATAGAAAATCAAGATAATTGACAGAGATTTGTTTTTTTATGCACTCGGCATAAAGACGACTTCCTCGAGGACATAAGACAAAAACATCCACGCCCTTTTTCTTAAGTTCTATGGATAAATGAAGAACATGATAAGCAACAATATCCCACTGTAAAGAGTCCACCACTTTAAGTATCTTCATACTTGCCCCGTTAGAGATAGGGCGGTTAACCGCCCATTTTTTATAACTACAGTTATATATATATAGCTTTTGTATTGCAATTTTTTCAGCATCATTATTAAAGTTTTAGCCTGTGTATCTTTAACGGGGGGACTTTTTTTAACTCCATTTTGTGAAGTTCTCTTATGGCATTTTCAACATAATTTTCATCTTTGGATGTCTCAGCAATATTCAAATAAATTTTATAAGCATTTTTATAATTGCCGGCCTTTTTATTGAGAAAAGCGACAAGTTGCTTTACCAACACCGGACAATCAGCCTCTTTGATAATTGGCATGAGAAAACTTGCCACTTTAGCGGGATTTTCAGCTTTACTATAGCCTATGGCGGCAAGCATGGTTAAATATTTCCACTCTTTAGGTAAATACTCAAGCGCTGTATTAAGAAGCCGTATGGCAGGCTCCGGTTGATTTAAATTAAAGGCAAGACAAGCGGCGGAATAGAGCACGGCATTTTTAAAATAAGGATCCAGCTGAATTATATGTTCCGCCATTGGGAAAAAATAAGGATATCTTCCGGTGCCATAATGCTTAGCCTGGCTTTCTGTCATCGGCTTATAAATGGATAAGCCGTCCTCAGATGTTCCATAATATTGCATTAAACGCACAAACCATAAATCCGCAAATAATCTTCGCATGCCCAAATTAAGAGCCAAAGCATCCCCGGTCGTACTTGACTTAAATGCCTTTATATGATTCGGCGGGGGAAAAAAAAGCTTATAACTGTGCCCTACATGAAAAGAAACTGCAAAAAATACAATAGTGGAAAGCGCTATAAACCCATATTCTCTTGTAATTCTTGAAATGTTTTTTAGTTTCATTAAAATTCTTTTTTTCTAAAAATAAAAGCGGAAAAACTGAATGTCGCAAACACCCACGCAAATAAGTAGCTGATTGCTTTAAAATTGCCGGCATGAGTAGTCATCCCTGAATCATAATAATCTTTAAGATTATATATTTGAAAATTTGGTACAAGAAGAGATGAAGCTTTAAGAAATATTTGCGATAAGCCTTGAGTTTTTTCAATAAGGAATTTTGTTTCGGGAGCAAAATGACCCAAAGTCCACAACATAATGGAAATAATTACCGTAGTAATAGCGGATGTGGAAATAAAAGAAACAAAGACAGTTATACTACTTATAATAACCAGTTTCATCCAGATAAGAAAAAGAATTTTGTGATAAAGATGAGGGAAATCAAAGCCTCGGAATTTTAATAGAAGCAATTGAAAAGAACCAGCAAATAATAAAATTACTGCAGCTAAAGCGAATAAACTCAGCATTCTTCCCATTAGATACGCACTCTTGGGAACCGGTCTTGAAAGGACCAAATAAATGGTTTTTAAATTAAATTCTTCAGTTATGGATATGGCTGAAATATAAACTATATAAACAAAAGCCATAAGCTCCATTAAACCCAGGCCAAAATCAGTCAAAACCCGAAATTCCTGGTCCATGGCCATTATTCCCACCAAAAGAGATGCATATATTGAGAAAAGAGAAAATATAATAAGAATGGCAAATAACTTATTTTTGCAATATTCTTTAAGAGAGTGATGAGAAACAGCTAGGACGACCTTTAAATATTTCATCATTTAAGCCTCTTCTGCGCATTAATACTGTTAATGAAAATTTCTTCCAAACCACCGGCAATTTTCCAATCATTGGAATTTACTATTTTTACAATTTTCCCTTTTGAAAGAATAATTACGCGATGACAAATTTTTTCAAGTTCAGATATACTGTGAGATGACAAAAAAACCGTTGTTCCTTCTTTATTGATTCCGGCTATTAAATTTCTTACCTCATGAATAGCCAAAGGATCCAAACCGCTCACAGGCTCATCCAATATAAGTAATTCGGGTTTATGCAAAATAGCCTGCGCAAGCCCCAATCTCTGCATCATGCCTTTTGAATATTCTGAAATTTTCTTTGAAACATGCTCGGTTAAGCCCACTTTTCCAATAACTTCATCTATCTTCGCTTCATGCCCTTGAAGTCCTGATAAACCGGCATAATAGGTCAAAATCTCAACACAGGTCATATAGGGATAAAAGTAGGGAAGCTCGGGCAGAAAGCCTATCTTTTCTTTTGCTTGAGGAAAAATTGGATTTATCCCGCCTATTAAAATTTCACCTGAATTAGGAAAAATTAAACCGGCCAGAAGCTTCATGATGGTGGTTTTGCCTGCGCCATTTAACCCCAGCAAACCCACTATCTCTCCTCTTTTTATACCAAAACTAAAATCTTCAAGAGCAATACTTTTTCTGACAGAGAAAAGGTGCTTGGTTTTGTAGATTTTGGAAATATTGGAAAATTTAGCAATAAATTCGTTTTTCATTTAATAATTTTTTCAGCAATTTTTTTCTTTCTTCTTAATTCGGATTTGACTTGAGAGATGGGAATACTGCCTTCTCTTAAAAATTGAGTATGAAATTCTCTTAAGTCAAAATATTTTTCTTGCGCTCTTTTATAATATTTTCGCATATCTAAAATAGTATCGACGGCATATATATAACCTAAGCTCTCTGTAGGAGTATTTGAAATTTTTATAACTTCCGCTTTAGCCTGGCCCTCGCTAAAATATAGCTTATCCTGAAAAAAATTAACAGCCTGGAGATAATCCATTTTTTTCTGATGCAAAGAAACATCCACAAAAGCTCTGCCGGCGCGTAAAACTTTAATATAAGCTCTCATAAACCCGCCCCAATAAGATGAATAAAAACCCATCTCTCCCGCAAGTAATTCACTATAACAGGCCCAGCCATTGGTAATAAACGGCTGATTGGAAATCATTCTTATTTTAGAGGAATTAAAATCGGCCTCATAGGATTGCAAATGTAAGCCCGGCATTAAAGAATATGTGACAAGAAGCTCAATTAAAGTGTAATTAAAGCTATGTCCCATAATTTTATCCAAAGAAGCCTTTGGCGTTTTTAGAGAGGGGATATTAATATAAAGCTCGGCTACCTTGAACTCATCTAAAGCAAAAGGAGGCTGATAATAAACATAAGGCTTTACTGATTTTAAAAATCCGGGCATTTTTTTTATTAATAATCTTTGTTTGGGAAATTGCACCACTTTAAATTCATCGAAATGTTGATAAGACCTTTCCAGCTCATTTTGAAAAGCCGTTATAGTATCCTCTATTCTCGGATGTTCTTTGGGAAGTTTGCCTAAAACAGCCTTCCAACCTTTTGCTTTGTACAATATGGGATCTATATGTCTTGCCTCAGCTTCAAATTCTTTCATACTGCTTTTAAAAGCTTTTTTAGAGTATCTATACATTGCGCCCGGAGTTTTATCCAAGCCATGCCATCTTTCCAGATAAAACCCATAAGTAAAAGGACCCGTTCTAAAATCACCGTCGACATTAGGTAAAATTTCAGTTTCTAAAAAGCTCTTATAACGCTCCAAAGAATTAATGGTTTTTTCAAGAGCTTGATTTAATCTGCCTTTTGAAAGTGGATCATAACGCGTATAGCGTCTAAAAAGAGGATGAAATTCATGTATATTATCTATGGCGTCATTAATCTGAATAATAGTTTCCTCTACCCATATTTTTGGCGGATGGGAAATATTACTTTCAGCTTCCAGAAGAATTTCAGGAAACTGCTTCAATCGCTTTAAAGCATTTGAAGCTCTGATATTATATCCATCGAAATCCTTTGTTAAAAGTTCATAGATGGAAAAAAGAGGTTCAAGATAATATTGCGGTTTATTTCTCAGTATATCCATATGCTCAATATTATAAATATCAACTTCCAGCATATGATCCAAAAGATCATAATCAATTTGCAAATTCTTATAAAGAACATCTTTTTTGATTTTTTGAAGATTTGCGCGCAATTTTTTAAAAGCAAGGAGTTGAAAATTCATCGTCTTAGCACTTCTTTCAGTCAAAAGATAATCAGAGCCATGGAGACCTAAAAAAGTGGCTCTTTCAGGATCATACATTTGTATAGTGGCCAAGTACTGACCAAAGACTTCATTTAGTTTGGTATTTTCAAGGGTACCTTGAATTTCTTGAGTGGTGAGAATATCTTCAAAAGCGGAAAATGACGGCTGACTTAAAAATAAAACCGAAAGAACCGTGATTAGTATTGATTTCATTTTACACCTCTTGATTATTTCGTAGGGCAAAGTTGTGTTTTGCCTTTTTACAACTTTATTCCCTAAACTTCTTTATATCCTTATTCCTTGTTTTCTATTTATCTGCCGCTTATTTGACAGTATGGTTTTTTTTGGCAATACAATATTAAAAACTTCTTGTATTGTGGAAACAGGAATAAGTTTCATTTTTTTTCTAATTTCATCGGGAATCTCTTCAAGATCTTTCATATTGGCCTTAGGATAAATAGCCGTCATAATATTTTCCCGGTATGAAGCTATTATTTTTTCTTTTAATCCGCCTATGGGGAGAACTTTTCCGGTAAGTGTCATTTCTCCCGTCATGGCAATATCCTTTTTTACCGGCTTATTGGAAAGTAAGCTCGCAAGTGCGGTAGCAACGGTTATGCCGGCTGAAGGCCCCTCTTTTGACACAGCTCCTTCGGGCACATGAATATGAAAATTATGTTTTTGAATATAAGAATAAGGCGTAAATTCCAATGACTTAATATATGAAAAAGCCGTTTGCACCGATTCTTTCATGACATTACCCAAACTTCCGGTAAGCATAATTTCGCCTTTTCCAGGATAAGCAATAGTTTCAATGGTGAGGAGTTCTCCGCCTTGTTCCGTCCAAGCCAGCCCTGTACTGATGCCTATCCCATTGGGGGATATTTGTTCATGCGCGTATTTGGGAATACCTAAAAAATCCGTAAGATTATCGGAATTTACATTAACTTTTTTAATCTTATTTTCCACTATTTTTTTAGCTGATCTTCTCGATAATGTCGCTATTTCACGTTCAAGATTGCGCACGCCTGCTTCTCTGGCATAACCCTTTATTATCTCGTCTATTGTCTTATCATTTATCAAAAGAGAGCTTTCTTTTAAACCATGCTCTTTCAATTGTCTTGGGATAAGATATTTTTTCGCAATGGCAATTTTTTCATCATGAGTATAGCCGTTAAATTCTATTATTTCCATTCTGTCACGCAGACTCAAAGGAATACTCGCCAAACTATTGGCAGTAGCCACAAACATCACCTGCGATATATCAAACGGCACATCTAAAAAATGGTCGGTAAAGGTTTTATTCTGTTCCGGATCTAAAACTTCAAGCAAAGCGGCGGCGGGATCTCCGCGCCAATCCATTCCCATCTTATCTATTTCATCCAAAAGAAATACAGGATTTTTACTTTTAGCTTTTTTAATGCTTTGAATTATTCTGCCCGGCATAGAGGCTATATAGGTTTTTCTATGCCCTCTTATTTCAGCCTCATCCCTTACTCCGCCAAGAGACATCCTTACAAACTTTCTTCCCATAGATCTCGCGATGGATTTGGCAATGGAAGTTTTTCCGACTCCGGGGGGACCCACAAAACAAAGAATGGGTCCTTTAAGTTTTTTTGTAAGCTTACATACCGCAAGATATTCCAAAACTCTCTCTTTAGGCTTTTCAAGACCGAAATGATCTTCATCAAGCATTTTTCTAACTTTGGCCAGTTCCAAAATATCTTTAGTTTCAGTATGCCAAGGCAAAGCAATAAGCCAATCCAAATATGTTCTTAAAACGGTGGATTCAGGAGAAAACGGCATCATCTTAGCTAATCTTGTAAGTTCTTTATCCGCGACAGCCGCAATATCTTTCGGCATCTTGGCTTTTTTTATTTTCTTTTCCAGCTCTTCGATCTCTCTCGTAAAATCATCCTTTTGATGAAGTTCCTGTTGGATAGCCTTCATTTGTTCATTCAAATAATGTTCTTTCTGAGAACTTTCAATCTGAGTTTTAACTCTGGAATGTATTTTTTGCTCTATATTAAGTATCTCGGTTTCTTTAGCAAGAATGTGTATTATTTTTTCGATACGCTTATTAACATTCAGAACTTCTAAAACTTCCTGTCTGGTTTCAATCTCCACTAAAGCGCTCGCGGCTATGGTATCGGCAAGTCTGGACGCATCATTTAATTGTTGAAGCATGGAAGCTGAATCTACGGATATCTTAGTTCCCGTTTTTACATAATTTTCAAATACTTCCACAATATGACGCATAAGAGCAGTCATTTCAGGTGATTTATCCAAAATCTCCTTAGGATACTCTAAATCCGCTTTAAGAAATTTTGATTTTTCTGATGTGATCTTTAAGACTTTTGCTCTTTTAATACCCTGAAGAAAAACTTTCATGGTTCCATCAGGCATTTTTAAGGATTGAGTAACTTTGCTTAAAACACCATAAGAATAAAGGTCTTTCTGCGCGGGATCATCATTATTGGTTTTTTTCTGAGAAATAGCCAAGATATACCTATCACCCTTAAGGGCTTCTTCAATGGCAATAACCGATTTTGCTCTGCTTACCGAAAGAGGAAGAGCCATATAGGGAAACATTACCACATCTCTAATGGCAATAGCCGGTATAGTTTTAGGATATTTAATAACAGCCCCGGCTTCTTTATTTTTTACAGACTCTTTTTCTTTTTTGTTTGTCATAGCAAAATTCCCGTTTATAAAATTTCTTTTATTTTTTACTCACTTCCAGAACACTATCAATTATGCCGTATTTTTTGGCTTCTTCCGATGACATGTAAAAATTTCTTTCCATGTCTTTATAAACCGCATCTACGGTTTTACCGGTATGTTTGGCTAAAATAGCGGTAAGTTTGGCTTTATTGCTTTGCATTTCCTTGCTTTCAATTTCAATATCAGTCGCTTGTCCTGAAATACCGCCCCCGAAAATAAGAGGCTGATGTATCATGATTCTGGAATTGGGCAAGGCAAATCTTTTTCCCTTAGTGCCTGCCGCAAGCAATAAAGCTCCAAAACTCATGGCCATTCCTATACAAATAGTGGATATGGGGGATTTGATATATTGCATAGTATCATAGACAGCAAGACCAGCTGTAACAAGACCGCCGGGGGAATTGATATAAAGGTTTATATCTTTTTCATTATCCTCTGAATCCAAATACAAAAGTTGAGCGATAATAGTATTGGCTGAAGCGGTTGTAACCGCGCCTTCAGGATCACCCACAAAAATTATTCTATCACGCAAAAGTCTTGAATAAATGTCATATCCGACCATAGCTCCTTGATTCCACTTCTCTATAATAGTTGGCACAAGCATATTATCCTCCTGTAAATTATAGCAGCCGCATTACATGCGGCATATTATCCACGATTAGTTTGTTTCTTCCTTGACGGAAGACTTGCTTTTAACAAATTCCATGGTTTTATTTTCTCTTAATGTGGCGGTAATATATTCTTTTCTTTTTCCAAAGACCTCTTTTATTTGTTCTTTTTCTTTTTCTGTCGGAACGCTTGCAAGAGCTTTTTCAAGCTCAGCCTCAAGATCTTTTTCGGTAACTTCAACTTTTTCCTTTTCTCCTATATTATGCAGAATATAGGCAATGCGTAAATTTCTTTCCGCCATAGGTTTTAATTTTTCAACAAGTGTTTCATCTTTGACTTTTTCTTGAGTATCACCCATTCTTTTTTTGAACATTTGCATCAGATCCTGAGTCTCTTGCTTTATAAGAGTAGGGGGAAGTTCAAGAGTGTTTTTTTTCAATAATTCTTCTTCAATCTGAGTGGTAAAATTTTTTTCGGTTTTATCACTCTCCGTACGCTCAAGCATTTTTCTAATATTCTCATTTAATTCTTCAATGGTTTTCACACCCGCTTCTTTAAGAAATTTATCATCTATCTCAGGCGAGATCTTAATTTTAATCTCATTTATCGTAACTTTGAAATGTAGTTTTCTACCACCGGCTTCAGAATCAAATTCCCGAATTTCACCTTTTTTAGCTCCCATAACATTGTCGATAAGACCCGCTATTTGATTGGCGCCGGGATTAGCCACTTCAATCAGCTCTCCCTTAGCGGAATTTTCTTCAAGTTTTTTTCCATCTTCAAAAGCTTCATAATCAAAAATAATGTAATGGCTTTTATCAATAACAGTGGAATCTCCCTCAACCGGTTTTAAATAAGCATTATAATCTCGTATACGCTTAATATAATCGGCAACATCATTATCAGTGACTTTATGAGTTTTTTTAACCGCTTTTATGCCCGTATAACCATTAACTTCAAATTGAGGAACACATTCAAATTGTATCTCAATATCAACGTTTTGTCCCGATTCAAACTTAACATTCTTAATAAGAGGAGTTACAACAGGAGTTATATTGTCTACTTTGAGCATATCGGTTATTGAGGCTTTTGCCGCCGCATCCACGACTTCATCTTTAACCGCTTTAGGAAACTGCTCCTTAATCATATTTACAGGAACCTTTCCGGTTCTAAAGCCGGGAAGAGAAACTGAGGCTTGAAGCCTTACCAAAGCTTGTTGTTCAACAGTATTAAAATCTTCTCCTTTAAGTGAGACGGTATAGGCATAAACACAACCTTCCTTAGTGGTTCTCTTAATCTTGTCGCTTAATTTTAAAGGCAAATTCATTGTAATCCTCCGATTAGTATTTCTTCTGTTTTTATTTGATTGTTTGCATAGCCTCGCTACCGGCCCGGCATTCACTTCGTTTTAATTCCTTCAAAAATCCATGGACGGGGAGGGACTTGAACCCACACGCCAAAAGGCATACGGTCCTAAGCCGTACGCGTCTGCCAATTCCGCCACCCGTCCATTATCGCTCCATAACTTTCGTTTAGGAACGGAAAAAGGATTTTTGATAATCAATTTATGGGCCGTACGGGAATCGAACCTGTAACCTTACGCTTAAGAGGCGTCTGCTCTACCAATTGAGCTAACGGCCCATACTTTTATTTTACATTATTATATGTTCTTTAGGCAAAGCCCAAAATTGAAAACCTTGCCCCATTAGAGGTAGTCCGCAGCAAAAATGCCATTTCTCAAACTGCAAATGAAATATGTCATTATGCTTCAATCTTTTTCACGCATATATATCTCTTATAGGCCGTTATACCTCTAACGGGGCTTGCGAGTAAAGCAAAGAATTGCTAAATTCTACATATGAAAAAATTACTGGCTTTCCTTATAATCCTATTTATTTTAATCCCATCCTGCTTTTCAATGGAAAA
Organism: uncultured Elusimicrobiaceae bacterium; assembly: GCA_964534135.1. Taxonomy (GTDB): domain Bacteria; phylum Elusimicrobiota; class Elusimicrobia; order Elusimicrobiales; family UBA9959; genus JAKLQJ01. Next base: position 11,103 of record CAZHQC010000032.1, read on the forward strand.
ATTTGAAGATGAAAATATTTTATTTAGGGAAGCGCAGTCTGCCTGGCTTGATGGAAGACCTAACGACGCCGCGGGAACGCTTAAATATATAGTGCTTAGAACAACCGATACCGCAAAATCTCTAAAAGCAATTAGGCAATTATCCATAATCCTGTCTGAACTGGGGAAACCTCAGGAAGCTCTCACCTATCTCTCAAAAGCCGAAGTGATAAATTCCAGCAATCCTTATACTTATTTTGAAAAAGGTTGGAATTATCTGGCGCTTGAAGAATATAGCGCGGCGCGAAAAGCTTTTGAAAAAGTTCTGCCCCTAACAGTTGCCCCCGATCTTGTGGCGCAAACAAGATTTGGCTTAGCTATGACCGAAATTGAATTAACCGGTCCGGCGTCAGCCATTAAAAAATTCGAATCTGTATATCATCGATTTCCTTATTTAATTTCGCCCGCCACACAAATGATCAGCAAATGCTATGCCAAAATAAAAAAAAGACAACATTCCATTATATTTCTACAAAAAGCGCTTGAATACGACCCAAAAAATATTCAAGCCTTAACTGATTTGGCCTTTCTTTATGATACCGTAGGCTATTATATGCAAGCATGGCAAACATTTTACACCTTAAGGGAAATGTCCCCTGATGAACCGTTTTTTATCAAAAAAACGAAAAAACTTTCAAAACATATTAAAGGCAAAAAAGACAATCTCCTTTATTGGACAAGGCTCGCGTGGCCGGTGCATAAAACTCCTTTGAAATATTATGGCAAGAAAAAAATACGCATAGCTCTTTATGCGGATGAAAAAGGGAAGCCCTCTCCGATAGAATCTTTTAACTTTATAGTCAATACCGATTTTATTATCGAAGATTCTGTTTTGGGTAAAGCTAGCGAAGGAAAAGCCAATTCACAGTGGACTATTAAATATAACCCGCTCAATAGAATTTATGAAATAACCGATAATAAGGCATTTACCGTTCATAGCACACGAAGAAAATTTAAAATTATTCCAAAAACAAAAGGTGGAATAATATTAATAAAAAATCCGGTTTTGACCGTTGACAAAGGAATAAATCGCGGCGACAAGGAAATAACCGGAGAGCTTAATCTTGTGCCGAAGCTAAATGTGGGCTTGATTATGATTAATAAAATACCGATTGAAAACTGCATAGCTTCAATCGTATCTCAATTGGCGCCGGATAAAACATTGGATGAAGAACTAAAAACTTTTGCCGTGGTAATAAGAACAAAAATGCTAAAAATGTTTTATTCAAAAAAAAGTTCCAGTTCTTATTATGATATTTCCGATTCCGCATATGACATAGTTTTTCCGGGTTTACAAATGGAAAATCCTTCCGCCGTTCAGGCCGCCAAATCAACCAGAGGAGAAGTTCTTTATAGAAAAAACAGTCTTTCAAACGCGGAGATACATACCGCCTGCGGAGGCTCTACCGATAGGGCAAATGACAGAGGTTCCAAACCGTCAATTCTAACACCTTTTGACTTTTATAACTGGACCCTAAAAAGCCCGCCGGATGATCTTTTTTGTCTGCCGAACAATAAGCAACAGAGTTCAAATGTTTACTGGACCCTTCTTTTAGACACAAAATGGATAGAAAAAAGGGCAAACAATAAATATAAAATAGGCAAATTAAAATCCCTCACCACTCTCAAAAGAAAAAAGGACGGACGCGTAAAAACCCTGAGAATTGAAGGCACGGCAAATACCGTAATTATCCGGGGCGCCAAGAAAATTTCTTATATACTTGCCAGCGGTTCATTGCGTTCCTGTATTTTTAATATACGTCCCATATTTAACGGCAAATATCCCCAATATTTTATACTGCGAGGCATAGGAACCGGCGAAGGTAAAGGCTTGTGCGCCTGGGGCGCGCATGGCATGGCAAAAAATTTGGGTTATAAATACAAGAAAATTTTAAAACATTATTTTCCAAAACTTAAAATCAAAAAACTAAGTTTATAATAATCTCTTATGAAAAATTCGCCTCATAAAATACTACATATAATAACCAAACTCCAATTGGGCGGCGCCCAACAAAACACTCTTTATACGACGGCAAATACCGATAAAAAAAAATTTCACTCCTTAATTATTTCAGGCAGAGGCGGAATTCTCGACAATGACAGAGACGACGTGGAAATCATCTATACTCCTTACTTAGGAAGGGAGTTATGTCCCTTAAAAGATATTCTCGCTTTTTATAAACTTTACCGAATAATTAAATTTCAAAAACCAGATATAGTCCATACTCATTCATCTAAAGCAGGCATATTGGGAAGACTTGCCGCACGACTCGCAAAAACGCCTACAATAATACACACCTTTCATGGTTTTGGTTTTAATGACCGTCAAAATTTTATTAAAAAACAATTATTTATTTCTCTTGAAAAAATCTGCGCGCGCATATCGGATATTCTAATCTTCGTCTCCACATCCAATATGGAAACTGCAAAAACTTTAAAAATAGGCAAACCTAAACAATACAAACTTGTCAGAAGCGGTATAGAACTTGATAAATATCCGGCTCAAATAAATATTCCAACTAAAAAGGAAAAACTCAATCTTCCTCTAAATGGAAAAATAATTGTTAGTTTAGGGAACCTTAAGCCACAAAAAAACCCTGAAGCTTTTATCGAACTTGCTAAAAAAATAACATCCGAAAGAAAAGATACTTACTTTGTTTTTATCGGCGGAGGAGAAAGACTTGAAGAAATAAAGTCAACTATTGCCGCCGCTAATTTTACTGATAAGTGCAGATTTATAGGTTGGAGGAAAGATGCTCACGAGATACTCCGCGTAGCGGATATTTTCATATTAACATCTCTTTGGGAAGGTTTGCCTAGAAGTCTTGTTGAGGCTTTGAAAACAGGACTTCCATCCGTGTGTTATAACACGGACGGAGTATCAGATATTTTAAAATCAGGAACAAATGGCTATTTAATAAAACAAGGCGATAATAAAGATATGTATAATAAGATTAGTCTATTGCTTGAAGATGAAAATATCCGACGGAATATGTCGATAGAAGCTAAAAAAACAGAACTAAAAGATTTTGACATTAATTATATGGTGAAACAACTTGAGGAACTTTATACCCTGAGAGTCAAACTATGACCCTACCACCTACTTATTGCCTAAAAGGCAATTTAAAAAAATTAGGAATTTAAATATGAAAAATAATAATTATTTTAGAGAATTTAATTTAAAACACAACCGTCCCGTTGTACGGGACAAGCAGGTGGTAGGGTGAAATATCAAATTTCAATAATCCTGCCTGTATATAATGAAGAAGGAAATATTAAAATCCTCTCAAAAGAAATTAAAGAAGTTTTTTTAAAAAATTCCATTTCCGGCGAAATAATTTTTATTGATGACGGAAGCACGGATTTAAGTAATAAAGAAATTAAAGTTATAGCAAAAGAAAATTCCGATATAAAACTTATAACTTTCTCTAAAAATTTCGGTCAAACAGCGGCTTTCTCGGCCGGCATAAAAGAAGCCTCAGGCAAATTTATCGTGACTATGGATGCGGATGGGCAAAACAATCCTAAGGATATTCCTGCGCTAATAGAAGAACTTAATAAAGGTTTTGATGTCGTTAGCGGCTGGAGAAAAAAAAGAAAAGACAAATATATTTCTCGTATACTTCCCTCACTGGCTGCAAATTTCATTATCTCAAGAATAACAGGAATTAATCTTCATGATTATGGATGCAGTCTAAAAATTTATAAAACCGAATTTCTAAAAAACACTGACCTTTATGGTGAAATGCATAGATTCCTTCCGGCCATTCTGGGTTATATGGGAGCTAAAATAAGTGAAATTGAAGTTAATCACCGGGCCAGAAAATCGGGTAAATCAAAATATGGCTTAACCAGAATATTTAAAGTTATTTTGGATCTTTTTACAGTAAAATTTATGGGCGACTATCTTTCAAAACCTATTTATTTTTTTGGGGGGATAGGTTTTGTTCTCCTGTTTCTATCCTCTTTCTCTGCCGCTTTCACACTTTACAAAAAATTCTATTGTGATATTTTTGTAAAAGATCAGCCTTTATTTCTGGTTGCCATTTTAATGGCCATAATTGGCATACAATTTGTCGTTCTTGGCCTTTTGGCTGAAATAAATATTCGCACCTATTACAAAACCAATAAAAAACCTCCCTATTTTATAAAAGAATAAGAGACGAAATAATTCTTTTTTCATTGACTAAAAGCCTCCCTTATTGGTATCCTATTAACACCTATGGAAATCGATAATTTATTATTTGACCTTAAAAATATAAAAGATACACAAGGCCTTGAAGTTAAAGGGACCTGTCTCACTTCACTATTTGATAAGACATTGGATAAAACCTATAAGGTTAAAGATGTCTTTTTAAATCTTAAATTTTCCTTAGGTTCGGATTCTATCCTGGCACAAGGCTTTATTGAAGGGAAAATAAGCCTTGTATGCGCCAGATGCAATGAAATTTTTGAATATACTGCCAAGGAAAGCTTTGCTGAACTTTATGGTTATTCAGAAAAATCAGCGGATATTGAAAATCTAATAGCCAGCCTATTATCCATATCAATTCCCATGAAGCCTCTCTGTTCCAATGAATGCAAAGGAATTTGCTCAACATACGGAACAAATTTAAGTATAGCGAATTGCAAATGCGAAGATAAAACTGAAAATGCTTTCGCGATTTTAAAAAATTTAGCCGTTTAATAGGCATAGCCTCTGTTACGACACAGGCATAGCCATGAAAAGGAGCGAAAAAAAAATGCCACATCCAAAGAGAAAACATACTAGAGCGAGAAGAGATTCTAGACGAAGTCAGAATTCAAAGTTTGAACTTAAGTCTTTAAGTTCATGTGAGAGCTGCGGGGCAATGCGTTTACCCCACAGAATATGTCCTTCTTGCGGCAGTTATAAAGGCAAAGTTGAAATGCCTATAAAAGAAGCGAAAAAAAACGACTCTGCACCTCAGGCACAGTAACATAAGTACTTCATCATTTAGAAGTTCAGATTTAAGTTGAGTTCAAGACGTGACGAATAAGAAAGCTGTTCCGCTTGTGAGTGAGAAGCAACAAAAAAATCAACAAAATATGAACTTCCCCAGAAGGACTGGTTGATTTTTGGCTACAACCTTGTCACTTATCGCTTACAGAACACAATGGGTATGCGCGCTCTTCGTTCCGCGTTTCGCCCAAAAATAACTCAGCCAAATGGTAAATTAATTATGGTACGGAGAATACAATAATACGAATAGCAATTGACGCCAATGGTGGAGATTTAGGCTTAAAGCCGAATATTGAAGGCGCTCTTCTGGCCGACAAGAATCTTGATTATGACGTTTTTTTAGTGGGCAGAGACCCTGAGATAAGAGAAGAATTAAGGCGTCTGAATGCAAAGCATTCGGACAGGCTTCATATTGTACATGCGCCGGATATAGTGGAAATGCACAAAGAACCTGTCGATGAATGCCGGACTAAGCCTAATTCATCTTTAATGGTCGCGGCCGAACTTGTTAAAGACGGAAAAGCGGACGCTTTTATATCAGCGGGAAATACCGGCGCGACTATGGTGGCGTCTTTACTCAGAATTAAAAGAATAAAAGGCATTATACGCCCTGCAATAGGCGTGCCTTTTCCCACAAGCAAAGGAATGACTTTGCTTCTTGATGCGGGAGCAAACTCGGATAATAAACCTTGGCATTTAGTTCAATTTGCCGCCATGGGCTCTATCTATATAAAGTCTCTTCTCGACAATAAAAACCCATCAGTGGGAATTTTGAGTATTGGGGAAGAAGAATCAAAGGGGAATAACTTGACCATTGAAACAATTCCTTTACTCAAGAATGCCGGACTTAATTTTTACGGACCGATAGAAGGAAGAGATTTACCGGAAGGAAAAACAGATGTAGTGGTTACAGACGGTTTTGTAGGTAATATCGCCTTAAAACTTTCGGAGGGAATGGCAAAAACAATTTTTGCCATATTGAAAAAAGAAATTAAAAGCAAATTTATATACAAGCTGGGCGCTCTATTAATGAAAAACGCTTTCACCAGTTTAAAAAAGAAAATGGACCCCGATGAATTTGGCGGAGCTCCGCTTCTGGGAATTAATGGAGTAGTTATAATTTGTCACGGAAAAACAAATCCTAAGGCAATATTTAATGCGATAAAAGTAGCGGGAAATATGTGCCAAGCAAATATTGTCGAAAGCATAGCTAAAAATATCCAAGCGCTTAAAGAAAAAATAAGCGATACGGAAGTGCCAGAGGTTAAAGAAAAAGAATGAAACGATTTGACGGAAAAACAGCATTAATAACCGGCGCTCAAAGAGGCTTAGGTCTTGAAATAGCCAGACATTTTGCAAGCCAAGGCGCCAATACGGTTCTAACGGATGTGTCCGATGCCGTAATTGATACGGCTAAAGAAATAGAACGGGAGTTTCAGAGAAAGTCTTTGGGTTTAAAAGGCGACGTCACAAAAACAGATGATTGCGCGAAGATGGTGCAGAAAACCTTGGATTCTTTTTCAAGCCTGGATATACTCGTGAATAATGCGGGAATAACCAGAGATGCCCTTGTCTTAAGAATGAAAGAGGAAGATTTTGACGCGGTTATAAATGTTAATTTGAAAGGCACATTTTTAATGTGCAAAGCAGTCGCTAAAACAATGCTTAAGCAGAGATCGGGCAGAATAATAAACATCTCGTCGGTTGTAGGGCAAATGGGAAATGCGGGACAAGTAAATTATTCTGCTTCAAAGGCGGGAATCCTCGGCCTTACAAAATCCATGGCTAGAGAATTTGCTTCAAGAAATATTTTAGTTAATGCAGTATCTCCCGGTTTTATAATGACCAAAATGACAGAAGATTTAAAAGAAGAAGCAAAAGAAAAGTTACTTGAAATGGTGCCTCTAAAACGGTTAGGCAAACCCGAAGATGTGGCAAAAGCCGTCTTATTTCTTTCAAGCGATGATTCTTCTTATATCACGGGGCAGAACATAGCGGTAAACGGTGGGATTTATTTGTAACACTATTATTAGGAGGAATAAAACATGGCAGTGACAGAAAACCTTGAAGAGAGAGTAAAAAAAATAATAATCGAACAGTTGGCTGTGGATATGTCGGAAGTAGTCAATGAAGCCAAATTTGTTCAAGATCTAGGCGCTGATTCTTTGGATACTGTTGAATTGGTAATGGCCCTTGAAGAAGAATTCGACATAGAAATACCGGACGAAGATGCGGAAAAAATCCAGAAAGTCCAACAAGCCGTAGACTATATCACAACTAAAATGGCTAAAAATTAATTTAGCCTTCTGCTAAATAAAATGCCTTTTGTTGAAACTGTAATAGGATATAAGTTTAAAAACAAAAAACTGTTAAAAGAAGCTTTAACACATAAATCATATTCTGTGGAACATGGTTTGAAAGCTTATAATGAGCGATTGGAATTTCTAGGCGACAGTATTTTGGGTTTAATTGTATCCTATTATCTTTTTGACAAATATCCTGCCGAAGATGAGGGCTATCTTTCCAAAATAAAATCTTATGTGGTATCAAAACCCAGTCTTGCAAAATGGGCGAAAGAAATTAATATTGGAGAATACATTCATCTGGGTGTCGGAGAGACACAAAGCGGCGGAAAAAAAAGAAGCAGCATATTAAGCAATGCGATAGAAGCCCTTATCGGCGCTATTTATATCGACGGGGGAATAGAACCCGCCGAACTTTTTGTCAAAACCTGGCTAAATGAACAGTCTTTTGAAAATGAGCATCGGGATTACAAAAGCGAACTGCAGGAAATAATTCAAAAAAGATTTAAAATTCCTCCGGATTATGAAGTTTTATCCACCAAAGGTCCGGAACACGCCAAAACATTTACCGTAAAAGTTAAATTAAAAAAGAAAGTTCTCGGCATAGGCACGGGAAAAAATAAAAAAGAAGCTCAACAGGAAGCCGCCAAAAGCGCGTTTATCCACTTTAGAAATTATGAGGTATAAAAAATGATTCAAGATTTTACGGAAGAAGAAAGCAGTATAGCTGAATTAGCTTATGAATTTGCTGTAAAGAAGATAAAACCTCTTAGAAGCAAATATGATGAAAAAGAAGAATATCCTCTTGAAATTTTAGATGAAATGAGGAAAATGGATTTATTCGGACTTTGCCTACCGGAAGCCTATGGCGGGATAGGAGGCGGCATTACATCCTTAGCTCTTGCTGTAGAACAAATGTCCAGAGTCTGCGCCGGAATATCTTTACCCGTAGCAACCTCAGCTCTTGGAACCATTCCCATACTTTTATATGCAACAGACGAACAAAGAAGCAAATGGCTGCCTGACATTGCTTCAGGTAAAAAACTGGTGGCTTTCGCCCTCACGGAACCTGAAGCGGGCTCAGATGCCACATCCATTAAAACAACCGCCGTTAGAGATGGAGATAATTATATAGTAAACGGCGCCAAACATTTTTGTTCCTCAGGTAAAATTTCAGACTTATATGTGATTTTTGTCAGCACAAATCCGGCAAAAGGAGCCAGAGGAATATCAGTTTTGATTGTGGATAAAGATACTCCCGGCTTTACAATGGGGAAAAAAGAAAAAAAACTCGGTATCAAGGCGAATCCCACTTATGAAATTAATTTTGAAAACTGCAAAGTCCCCGCTGAAAACAGACTTGGTTCGGAAGGGTTTGGACTTTTTATATTGCAAGAAACCTTTGATTACTCCCGGCCCGGTGTAGCCGCCCAAGCAGTCGGCATAGCTCAAGGCGCTTTAGATGAGACCATCCCATACTTGAAGGGACGGCAGCAATTTGGTCAAAGCCTGGCCTCATTTCAAGCCGTAGGCCATAAACTGGCTGACCTTGCCACAAGAAATGAAGCGGCCAGAGCCTTGGTTTATACCCTGTCAAAAGCCATGGACAAAATATTGCTTGAAGCCATAAAGAATGCCCTCGAGAATAAAACCCCGGTAAAACAGGAATTAAAAAAACTTAGCAAACGACGCTGGACAAAGGAATCGGCAATGGCAAAACTCTATGCCTCAGATACCGCTTTTGAAGTTGCTCAAGAATGTATCAATTTATGCGGCGGTGTGGGTTATATGAGAGATTTTCCGGTGGAAAAGTTTATGCGAGACGCAAAAGTAACACAGATTTATGAAGGCTCAAACTATATCCAGAAAAATGAAATAGCCGCCAGCCTAATAAAGGAATATACGAAGTAATAAAAACAGAAAGAGGAAGGCATCGAGGCACAAAGTAGCTGGAGGGATAAAAAAACACTTAACAACTATAACCCTCTGCCGATTTAATTTACCACTAATTCCAGAGGAATTTAAACGCGGGAAATAATGAAATCTAAGCACGGAGGGGTAAAAATCACGCAAGTGATTTTTAAAATCCATTCGCGTTTAAGAAGCTTTTGGTAATTTCCGTTTTGCCACCTTTTAAAGCATACTTCCCAAGTAAATCAAACTCTATATTTAAATAATCACCTTGTTTAATATATTTCCCGACTTCGGCACTTATCCTAAAAAAATAATTTTACACAATTAATTTCCCCA
>CAZHQC010000033.1:0-13641 GCA_964534135.1 uncultured Elusimicrobiaceae bacterium
CTGCTCGCTTTCCGAACAATAAATGATTTAGTGCCGCCAATACGGGAAACGGATAAACCCTGTGTTTCTAAAAATTGCAAAATATCAAGAACGCTGACTTTCCTGAGATTTACGCTGACTTTAATATTTTGAGCATCTGCTCCAAGAATAAAATTAATCTTGGATTTTTCCGATACAACATTCAATAAAGTTACAAGTGGCGCATTCTTAAAGCTGAGTGACATAATGTTATCTAAAGCGAGATCGGCAAGATTATTTCGGGTCAAGAGAGGGAAATCGTGTGGAATAGTTCTTTTTTTTACCGTGAAATGTTTAGGATTATCTTTTGACTGCTGGAAATTTATATCCTTTGATTTTGATAACATTTCCAATATGTCCGGCAGTTTTATATCTTTGCTGAATAATGTCACTCTTTCATTATTAAGACGCTTGTCTTCTATTGAAAATACGGCATTTGTCCGGTCTGAGATTATGTCAAGGAATTTCACTAACGAAACATGCCTAACTCTGATAGCAAGCGATTTTTTTTGTTTGCTGATATTCGTTGACAATTGCGCGAATTTTTTAAATTCACCCGTCGCTTTTTGAACAATAAACAAATTCTTGCCTTCCGCGCGGGAAAAAGATAATCCGTTTTTCGCCGCCAGTATTTGGAAAACATCACCTACTCTCAATTTTTTGAGATACACGGTAAAACGCATATCTTTAACATTGTCCACTACATCAAATTTAATTTCGGTTTGTTTCAATATAACCGACAAAATGGCGGGGAGAGAGGCATCCTTAACCATAACCGTTACAATGTTGTTTAAAACAGGATCGGCGAAATCCCCTTTTGCTATAAGAGGGTACTTCTCCGATGAGTTCACAGCTCTTTTTTTTACCACACTGAATTTATTAGACATGGTTTCACTGTTTGGTTTTGCCGTAGCCGGTGCGAACATAATAATTGCTATCGCGCATGTTAAAAAACACAGTACAATTTTTTTACTCTTCATAATTTCCTCCCGCCTGAATTTATTGCCTTCGTATATTAGTGCGTTTCTGTTAAAAAAAGTTCATTTTATAAAAGCCCGCATTTAGCCGTGCGGCAAACATCGGTATAAATTGTTTCACTGTTTGTGTCCGTAAACGCGTCTTTTTCCGTTGAAATATTTTCCGATGGATAAAGATGTTTATTTATCACTAATGGCCCGTCAGTCATGCGGATTATATCTAGATTAGATTCAGGCAATTTCTGTTCCTTATCTAAAAAGAAAAATCCAGCGATTAGGCATGCTGTCACTGCCGCGAAAGCCAAGCCGCGCGCGGGATTAAACAAAGCTTTAATTTTGAGCGTGAATTTATCGCTATCGCGGGCAATCGGATATTCAGTTTTCAATTTTTTCATAAGCCGATTGGTAAAATCCGCCGAAACCGGCAATGGCGAAAAAGAAGCGGCTGCTGCTTGCGCGCGCCTAAGAGTTTTTATTTTAAGTTCGCATTTTGAGCAAAGCGCGAAATGCTCCTCTATTTTTTTTCGTTCATATGAATCCGTCTCGCTAAAAAGGTATGAAACCAAATCTTTGTCGGACACGCATCTCATGATTTTGTCTCCTTGTGTTCAGGGTTAAAAGCGGGTTTAAGTTTTTTGGCCAAAGCCGCCATGGCATTGTGCATGCGAGATCTTACCGTGCCCAAAGGCACATCAAGAGCTTCCGCCATTTCTTTGTATGAAAATCTTTCCCAGCAACTTAAAAATATCACAGCGCGGTGTATCGGTGAAAGACTATCTATAACCAAACGAATCTGTTTTTTTGCTTCCTTGCTCTCAAAAGACATTTCTTGTCCAGGCGCGCTATCCGGAATATCAAAAACAGCGGCATCTCCATTATGGGCGATTAGGGCATTTTCACGCTTCCTAACGCGCAGCCTGTGGAGACAGACATTCCTTGTGATCGCGTACGCCCAGGTGCTGAAATTTGAATCGCCTCTGAATGATTTGATGGACCTATAAATCTGAATAAATACTTCCTGCGCGATATCTTCACTTTCTCTGTCCGGACCAATTACGCAAAGAATAAAGCAATGTATTTTGTCTTTGTATAAATCCACTAACTCCGCGAATGCGCCATTTTCACCATTCGCGGCGCGTTTTATAAGCGTCATTTCATTATGATTATTGCCGTTCGAATATGCCATAGTTTATTTTCAATACTAAAAAAAATCACAAGCCAACTGTCATCTCCCGTAAGCCTGTTAGACGCTTCTCAAATAGTTAGTGCCGAAACAATAAAAAAAGTTCACTTGCCATTTTTGGTCGTTCGTATAACTACCGACACTTTATGAAGCATAGCTTCCAATATTGTGAAGGAGTTTATCTGTTAAATCGACATTGTTTAGAAAAAAGGCCAAGATTTCGTCCCTAAATTAAGAGTTCAGGATAATTTTAAAACCTATAAGAATTAGAACTGTCCCACCTATAAATTCAATCTTATTTTCAAAAAAATGAACCATTTTATGTCCCACATATAACCCCAAAAGTGCGGCTATAAATGTGACTACAGCAATAATAATGGCGGGATAAACGACAGCAATATTTAAGCAACAAAAACTTATGCCGATAGCCAAGGCATCTATGCTTGTGGCAAGCGCAAGAAGTAAAACAATAAAAAAATTAAAAGGATTTTCTTCGCTCTTATCACCTTTAGCAAAAGACTCAAAAATCATTTTCCCGCCTATGGCAAGAAGAAGAAAAAAGGCTATCCACTGAGCAAAACCGGAAAAAAAATACTCCAAAAAATTACCGGCAAACCAGCCTAAAACAGGCATAGCGCCTTGAAAGAAAGCAAAAATAATTGCCATCTTTAAAGTATTGATTAGAAAATTTACCTTAAGCTTACTGCCACTTGCGACTGATATGACAAAGGTATCCGCTGACAGTGAAAAAGCTATAAGGAAAATTTCAATATTGTTCATTATTATTCCTTTAACCAAGCCTTCCGATCATGGGTCCTAATGCCTATATTTCAATAGGTCTAAATTCCCTTATATTTTGGAAGTATTTTACATATATTATATAAAATACATTGCGAGGTTAAAAAAATGAAAATATTAATTTCCTTAGTTTTTATCTTGTCGTTTGTAGATTCCATTCACGCTTTTCAACTTAATAATATTAAAGCATCAAATTTAGATTTATCGGAAATCGAAATAATACAACCCACCGCAACATCCGCGGCTTTAGAAACCAAAACTAATAATAAAACATACACCAATCTCTATATGAGCATATATAATAATTCATCATGGCAAGAATCTACGGCTAATGATTATTCGGCAAGAATTGAAGTGCGTGTGAGAAAAGTTTTTGAAAATCAATATGACGCGTATTCAAGGGTAGACATGGATTCAAGCCGGGATCAAATACGGAAAGTTTTTGAAAACAGCTATCAATTTAGCGGCATGGGAACATATCTTAATATGAATGAGTTTGGAGGTAGTTATAGTATTTCCGGCAATGTTAGAAATGAAACAGGGACCAAGTATATTAATATTACTCTCCATAAGCAATTTGATGATTTTTCTTACAATGTAAGCGGAGGCGGAATTTACCTCAATATAAATAAACACAGCATAAGCGGAAATTTTGATACTAAGCAATACTCAAAAAAAGCAATCGCCGCCATTGTCTCATTAGCATTAGCCGTGCAACAGGATAAAGCGGTGGAGAAAAAAAAAGAGTTCTAAATACGATGAAAATAATCTTAATATATGGCTGCCTATAAGATATGATTCCGTTTTCAATGAAATAAAAACTGAAGATCCTTATGCTAATATTAAAATCAAATTAAGGAAAGTTTTTGATGAGGATTATAATGTTGAAATGCGCATTGACCATAACTTTGAATTTGGAAGAATATCAAATTTCTTTAGCAATCGTCATGAATTCACCTCGGGAAGAACAAGACTTACTATGGAAGAATGGTCCGGCACCTATACAATAACCAGTGATGTTGAAGACGATATTTCTTCTGCCGGCGTGCGTCTTGAAATGAGGGAAAGATTTCCTGATAACGGCTCATTTTATATTCGAGAAGACAGTATCCGTCTTTATGTTGACCCTTACTCCATAACGGGCGAAGTGAATACAAAAATTTATTCCAAAAAAACCTTTGCCGCCATATCGGCCTTGGTTATGTCTCTTCAATAAAAAATAAAGCCTGAAGAAATGAAATAATTTATCATTATATTTTATAGTTAAAAAGCCCTGATTTTAATCAGGGCTTTTTTTTATATGTTTACCCTGTTAAATACGCCTTGTTTCTCAAGGCTATGCCGGGTGCCGTATCAGGGAGCTCTGCTCATCAGACGACCAAGGCGTAATTTCAGATTTTTGTATGCCTTAAAAATCTGAAATTATTTAACGGAGTTTACTTGAATCGAGGATATGGCGCACATATCAATAATGTCATCAACAGAGCAGCCTCTTGAAAGATCGTTAATTGGAGGATTTAAACCTGAAATTACCGGCCCTATGGCCTTGGCTCCAGCTAGACGCTCAACTAATTTATAAGCTATATTACCGCTGTTTAAATCGGGGAAAATTAAAACATTGGCTTTTCCCGCAACAGAGCTTCCCTGAGCTTTAGATTTTCCTATCCAGTCCACTATTGCCGCATCCGCCTGAAGCTCTCCATCCACATCAAGAAAAGGAAATTTTTGTTTTGTAATTTCAAGCGCTTCTCTCACCTTATCTACTGAAAGATGCTGCGCGCTTCCTTTGCTGGAAAACGAAAGGAAAGCTATCTTAGGCTCAAGTCCGCATATGTTTTTGGCGACATAATTAGAGGCATTTGCAATATGAGCTAAAATCGCGGCTGAAGGTTCAATATTAAGACCGCAATCGGCAAAAATAAAAATAACATTTTCTTTTCCATCGAATTTGGGTATCTCCATAATAAAACTGCTGGTAGCGGGGGGAATACCGGGATAAAGCTTTCTCGCTTCAAGCGAGGGCTTTAAAACATCTTTTGTGGAATGTACGGCGCCAGCTACCATTGCGTCACTATAACCCAAAGAAAGTAAAGCCGCCGAAAGATACATTTTATTTTGAACTAATTCCAAAGCAATGGGAAGTTCTATTTTTTTAATTTCCATCCATTTTTGCGCGCATTCTTTTTTTAATTTGTCATCTATAAAAAGAACCTCACACTTGGCTTTTTTAAGAATATCGCGCGCTTTATTTTTATCCGCTTCTTCCAATAAAACCACGGGAACACAAATTTTTAAAGCCGCCGCTTTTTGCGCCGCTTCAATCATTCTCGCGTCATCTCCCTCGGGGAGAAGAACTCTCGCGGGATTTTTTGAAGCTTCTTTTCTTAAGTAATCAGAAATCATAATTAACTTTTTATTTTAATTTGGTCTAAAATTTTTTTCACAATATTTTTAATAACTAAAGCTGAGGGAGAGTCTGAAAACTTCTCAATAAATAAATCTCCTTTATCTTCGGCCTCCATCATATTGGAATCAAAAGGAACTCTGCCCAAAAAATCAACACTTAAATCTTTTGCCGCTCTTTCTCCACCGCCCGATTTAAAAAGGTTGATTTCTTTAGCGCAATGAGGACATAGAAACGTAGTCATATTCTCTAAAATACCCAAAACTTTAATATTTAATTTTTTTAGGAAATTAACCGCTTTTTTGGAATCAAGCAAAGCTATATCTTGTCCTGTGGTTACTATAATACCGCCGGTCATTTCAGGTAACATCTGACATATGGATAAAGGCTCATCACCTGTTCCAGGAGGAGCGTCTATTACTAAATAATCCAAGTCACCCCATTGAACATCGGATAAAAATTGTTTAATAAGACCTATTTTAAGCGGCCCTCTCCATATAAGCGGTTCTTCACTTTCAGGCATTAAAGAACCCATGCTCATCATGTGAAAATTTTCTTTTACCATTATCGGTTCTAATGTTTTTCCATCGGTATTAGGAGTTTTTCCTTCTTGCCCAGTCATTTTGGCAAGAGAAGGCCCGTGAACGTCAATATCAAGCAAGCCGACTTTATAACCCGAAGCATTTAAAGCAGCCGCTACATTTACGGCAATAGAGCTTTTTCCCACGCCACCTTTATTACTCATAACTAAAATTTTATTAGTTATCTTTGACATGTTTTCTTTTATTCTTGATGCGCTATCATCAACATTCGTCTTATTCATAGATTCTCCTTTAAATAGACTCTCCGTCCAAACAAGTATAGTTTCCTGTCTCTTAATATTATTATAGTTTTTTTAACATCTCATTAAAAATAGAAAAAAATATTTGTGATTGCCAGTCCTCATAATTATTTTGTTATAATATATTTATCTTAATATATTAACAGTAGCGGAGAAAAACAATGAAACCAATCAAGACTCCTCAGGAAGCGGCAGCAGATATTAAAGACAATTCTTCAATAATGATAGGCGGCTTCATGTGTTGCGGCCATCCTTTTTCAATTATCAATGCCATTATTGAAACAGGCGCTAAAAATCTTACTTTAATCACAAATGACGCCGGCTATCCCGATATAGGCATAGGTAAACTTATTTGTCAGGATAGAACCAAAAAGCTTATCGTTTCTCATATAGGGTTGAATCCCGTAGCCGGCAATAAAATGAATTCAAAAGAAATGGAAGTCCAACTTGTTCCGCAAGGCACATTGGCTGAAAGAATAAGGGCTAAAGGCGCCGGACTTGGAGGAGTTTTGACTCCCACAGGCATAGGCACTGAAGTTGAAACCGGAAAACAAAAAATCACGGTAATGGAAAAAGACTATTTACTTGAAACGCCCATTGGAGCGGATTTTGCTCTTATTCAAGCCAGTATTTGCGATAAATACGGCAATTGTTTTATAAATAAAGCAGCTAAGAATTTTAATCTTGTTATGGCCATGGCCGCTAAAACGGTTATTGTCGAAGCTGATAAAATTGTTGAGCCGGGAGAGCTTGACCCGGAACAAGTTACTGTGCCGGGTGTTTTTATAAGCGCAATAGTTCAAGCAAAAAAAGAAGATACAGTTGAAAAGGTTTGGAACTAATTTAAGGGAGATTTTAAAATGACAGATAAAGAAATTAAAAGAACCAGAATAGCCACAAGAATAGCCAATGAATTTCCTGACGGAGCTTTGGTAAATTTAGGAATTGGAATGCCCACCCTGGTGGCTAACTTTCTTCCTAAAGATAAAACCATACTTTTGCAATCTGAAAACGGTTTTATCGGCCTTGGTCCTAAGCCCGAAGAAACAGATGAAGACAGAGATTTGGTAAATGCCGGAGGAAATCCCGTAACCATGATACCGGGGGGATGTTTTTTTGATTCAGCTCTTTCGTTTTCAATTATACGCGGCCGACATGTGGATTATACTGTGCTCGGCGCACTTGAAGTTGATGAACAGGGAAATCTTGCCAATTATATGATACCCGGAAAAATGGTTCCCGGCATGGGCGGCGCAATGGACCTTGTTGTGGGCGCTAAAACCGTCGTTATAGCAATGGAGCATTTAAATAAGAAAGGTCAATGTAAAATACTTAAAAAATGTTCTCTCCCTCTTACCGCTAAAGGCGAAGTGGATATTATCGTAACCGATATGGCTTTTATAAGAGTTACAAAGAAAGGCCTTGTTCTTGAAGAAATCGCTGAAAATACAACTGTTGAAGAGGTGTTAAAAAACACTGAAGCGGATTTGACAGTAGCGGGAAATCTTGCTAGATTTTAAAGATATAAAATGATTAAAAAAATAGCCATTACCTGCGCCATAACGGGAGCTGAAACAACAAAAGACCAGCAGCCCGCTCTTCCGGTAAGCCCTGAAGAATTGGCAGACTCAGCTTATGAATGCTATCTTGCCGGAGCTTCAGTCGTCCATCTTCATGCCAGAGACAATGAAGGTAAGCCTACACAAAATCCTGAGATTTTCAAAAAAACCATTGATTTAATCCGCAAAAAATGTGATATGGTAATTGAATTGACCACGGGCGGAGCAGTCGGTATGACACCTGAAGAAAGAATAGCTCCCGTAAAACTTAAACCCGATATGGCTTCCCTTGATTGCGGTTCGGTAAATTTTGGCAATGAGTATATTTTAAATCCATTGCCCGTTATGAGAAAATTTGCGTCCGTTATGAATGAAAACAATGTAAAGCCCACACTTGAATGTTTTGACGCTTCACATGTATTCGCCTCACAGATACTTATAAAAGAGGGTTTAATTAAGCCACCCTATCATTACGGCTTTGTAATGAATGTTTTTGGCGGTGTGAGATACACACCTAAAATGCTCAGCTGTCTCATTGATTTATTGCCACCTGAAAGTTTTTTTACCGTTATGGGTATAGGAAAATCATATCTACAAGCCATGTATGGAGCGATATCTTTTGGCGGTTTTATAAGAGTTGGATTTGAAGATAATATTTATTATTCCAAAGGACGCTTGGCAAAGTCCAATGCCGAATTGGTTGAAAGAGCTGTTAGAATAGCGAAAGAAGCTGAACTTGAAATTGCAAAACCTGAAGATGTGCGAGAGATGTTTCAAATAAAGAAGTAAATAGGATATATCCCTCCTAAGATTTCTATATCCTGAGGTTAAAAACCAGATAGTGCTTTTAAGGAGACCATATGACAATGACCGATACAAAAAACATCACAATTAAAGCCAACGGAAATCCATTTGGCGCGCACAGAGTGCTGGAACCTAAAGGCGTTCTTCCTCAACCCGCTTTGAAAGTAGATAATAATATGGACTATATTTATGATAATGAAATGATGATTGAAGTTGAAACTTTGAATATAGATTCGGCAAGCTTCACGCAACTAAAAGAAGTAAATAATAATGATGAAGAAAAAGTAAAAGAAATGATTGTTAAGATAGTCGGCGAAAGAGGAAAGATGCAAAATCCCGTAACCGGCTCGGGCGGCATGTTAAAAGGAACGGTTATAAAAATTGGCCCTAAGCTTGCGCAAAAAACAAAATTAAAAGAAGGCGATAAAATAGCCAGTCTTGTTTCACTTTCACTTACTCCTCTGAAAATAGATGAAATTATTGGTTTTAAGGAAGGAACGGAACAGGTTAACGTTAAGGCAAAAGCCATTATTTTTGAAAGTGGTATCTATGCTAAATTACCTGATGATATGAAAGAAACTCTCGCTTTGGCTGTCTTGGATGTAGCCGGAGCGCCCGCTCAAACAGCCAGATTGGTTAAGCCCGGAGACACCGTCGCTATAATAGGAGCGGCCGGAAAATCCGGTATCCTTTGCTCTTATGAAGCCAAAAGAAGAGCCGGCATAACGGGAAAAATAATCGGCATAACCGGTAGAGACAAAAGCCTTCAAAAAATGAAAGATATGAAATATTGTGATATCAATCTTAAAGCTGACGCTACCGATGCAGTCGGACTTTATAATGCTGTCAAAGAAGCCAATAATGGCGAAATGGCGGATATTGTTATAAATTGTGTAAATATCCAGAATACAGAAATGCCCTCTATTTTAATCTGTAAGGATGGGGGAACTATATATTTCTTCAGTATGGCCACCTCTTTCACTAAAGCGGCTCTCGGAGCTGAAGGTGTGGGAAAAGATGTAAATATGATTATCGGTAATGGTTATGCGAAAGACCATGCCGACATAACGCTCAATATTTTAAGGGAATCTGCGGAGATAAGAGCGCTTTATGAAAAATTGTATGCTTAACGGCAAATTAAGATTAAGGGTTAAATTGAGAACAAAAAGCGACTTAACACATAACTGTTTTTATTCCTAAATCTTAAGCTCAAACTTGACCTGAAGTAAAAAGGAGTTTCTATGAAAAATCACAACAAAGTCACCTGGAAAAATATTCCGCTTTGGAAAGACATCACTGATGAGCAATGGCATGATTATAAATGGCAACTTAAAAACGGCATAAAAGATGTGCCAACACTTGAAAAAGTGGTTTCTCTCGGAGAACAAGAAAAAAAAGAGCTGAAAGAATGTCTTAAAAAGTTTAGAATGTCCATTACTCCTTATTATGCCGCCTTAATGGATAAAGAAGATAAAAACTGTCCGGTAAGACTTCAGGCTATCCCGCGCGGCTTTGAATTGCAAGATGACGCCTCGGATTTAAATGATCCTCTGCATGAAGATATAGATTCTCCCGTTCCCGGCCTCACGCACAGATATCCCGACAGAGTTCTTCTTCTTGTTACAAATATTTGCTCCATGAACTGCCGCCATTGCACCAGAAGACGACTTGTGGGCTTTGAAGATATGCATATGGAAACGGCAAATGTGGATAAAGCCATCGAATATATCAGGGAAACCAAAGAAGTTAGGGATGTATTAATTTCAGGAGGAGACCCTCTTGTTTTGACTGATGAAGCCCTTGAATCCATTATAAAGAAACTTAGAGCGATAGATCATGTCGAAATAATAAGAATCGGCAGTAGAATTCCGGTCGTTATGCCCATGAGAATAACCGATTCGCTGGCTAATATGCTAAAAAAATATCAGCCTATATATTTGAATACCCATTTTAATCATCCCAAAGAAATGACGGAAGCATCTTTTAACGCTTGCGCGAAACTTAGTGATGCGGGAATTTCATTGGGAAATCAAAGTGTTCTTTTAAGTAAAGTTAATGACTGTCCTCAAACAATGAAAAGACTTGTTCATGAGCTTTTAATGGCCAGAGTAAAACCCTATTACATTTATCAATGTGACTTGTCTAAAGGCATCAGTCATTTTAGAACACCTGTTTCCAAGGGCATAGAAATTATTGAAAATTTAAGAGGTCATACTACCGGAATGGCTGTTCCCACTTTTGTGGTTGACGCTCCGGGCGGCGGGGGTAAAATACCCGTTATGCCGAATTATCTGATTTCAATGTCTGATAAAAGAGTTGTGCTTAGAAATTATGAAGGTGTTATTTCCGCTTATAGCGAACCCTCTGATTATAAATCTCCCGATTGCGATAAATGCGAATTTTGCAATAGTGATTTATATAAACCGATAGACGGTGTGGCGAAACTTTTAAACGGTGAAAAAATAACTATGGAGCCGGCCAACCTCAGAAGAATTAAGAGACATATAAAAACAAAGGTTTAAATAATAGAAATCAGTTAATAAAAAAACAAGAAGCCCTTTTAACCTATTGCGGTTTCCAGATTGAGAGATTATGAGCGAGTTACAAAAATTATAAACATTTTTTTGCGTTAAAGCTGATGAATATAACCAAGCTTTTAAGAAAAAAAACCACTTTTATCATCGGCTCTAAAAAGAATGCCGGCAAAACCACATTCTTAAATTATAGCGCCGCCTGCCTTAGAAAAACTGAGAAAATCGCCTATCTAACCATTGGTGTGGACGGCGAAAAAACAGATCAAATCTTTGGCTCTCCAAAACCGAAAATATTCGCGCGCAAAGGGGACATACTATTGTCGACGGACTCAGCGATGAGACAATCTGATGCCTCTTTTAATATTCTTAATACCTATGCTTCTTCCACAGTTTTAGGAAAACTTATGCTTCTTGAAGTTCTGCGAGATGGTTATATTGAAATAATAGGACCCCAAGGCAATCTTCAGCTTTCCTCTATTCTTAACGATATAAAATCCCACAAGAGAGAGACGATATTGGTGGATGGCGCAATCAATAGAATAACTCAGATTTCCTCACATGAAAATTCTCATTTTATTTATGTAGCCAAACTGGAACCTCAAAATTTAAATTCAGTTATTGATTCCATAAAACTTATTTACCGGCTTTGGAAAACACCTTTATACGTATTAAAACCCGGTAATAAGGAAACCAATAAAACCTTATTGTATTTAAGCGGCGCTATCACAAAAAAGAAAATAGATTTTATTGAAAATGATATTAAAACCTTAGTTTTTGAAGATTTTACCAAGGTGTTTCTATCTTATGGCGAATGGACGAGTCTCTCAAAAAAATACCAGCTCCGTTTTAAAAAAAAATTTGAATTATCTTCGTTTATTCTCAATTTGTATAATATTTCTCAAGAGGATTTTAAAAAAGATCTTAATTCTCCTGAAATACTAAAAAAGGTGATATTCAATCCCTATGCCAAATAAAATATATAAATTTTCTGAATTTGATGATTTCTATATTTTTTTTAAACCGCTTACGCCTGCCGGTAAACTGCTTAAAGAAAAGAGAATTATTTTTAATGATATAAAAACTCTGGATAAAGAACATGTTTTACTTAATGAGTTTATATCCTGCATGCAAAAGGATAAAATTCTCTTTGACCGCATTGAAAATCATTTAAGCGATATTCCTTTCTTAAGCTTGGATTATAATTCTTACGCTGAAATTTCCGATATTTTTCTTCTTAAAAAATTTCTTTCCAGAACCAAAGCTATTTTTAATCTTTTGCCAAAGAAATTGACACAAACTTTAAAAGTAAAATGGTCATCGGATAAATTGCTTTCTCTGCTTATGAAAGGAGGAAAAAGCGATGCGTTTTATATCTCAGATTCTTATGATAAAGAACTAAAGAAAATAAGAACTGAAGTTATAAAAATAAGCCATAAATTAAACAAAATAAAAAATGATAAGTTGAAAGAAATGACAAAACTTGGACTTGATTTTTCTTTTAGAGATTTTTTGATTGTTAATGCCGCCTCGGGGGATAAGTATTATAAAAACAAAGACTTGTTTATTGAAGCTTATGATAGTGAAAATATAATCGTAAAACCTGTTTTTGGAGAGCGTTTTTTAAAATTATCCGCGGAAAAAGAGATTTTAAACAGGAAAGAGAAAACCATTGAAAACAATATTATAAAAAATATAATTTCTCTGGCTAAAAAAAATCTTAAAACCTTAATTGGCTATGCTAATGCGATAGAAAGAGCGGATATTCTTATAGCGAAAGCTCGCCTTAGCATGAAATTTAACATGGTCCGCCCTATTTTTACGAAAACTGCGGCCACAATTTTCAGAAAAGCCAGATTTATTCCGATAGAATTACAACTTAAGAAAATGAAACTTAAATATACTCCCTTGTCAGCTTCTTTTCCCAAAAGAATAAGTTCCATAAGAGGCTCGAATATGGGAGGGAAAACAGTGGTTTTAAAAACCGCGGCATTTTTCCAGCTTTTGGCTCAAATGGGATTTTTTGTTCCGGCAGAATATTATCAAACCCAAGTTTTTAAAAAAATATCTTTTGCGGGCAATCTTTCTGATGAAGATACTGACGGTTTAAGCGGTTTTGGTCTTGAAATGAGGGGCTTTATTGATAGTAGTAATTTGTCGGAGAAATCACTTATTTTTATGGATGAATTTGCCAAAACCACAAATTCAAGCGAAGCGACAGCTCTTTTATCGGCCATAATAGAAATTTTCTCCAATAATCCAAACGCTTTTATGTTTATTTCCACTCATTTCTCCGGTCTTCCTGAAAATAAAAACGCAGTGGCTTTAAAGATGAAAGGTTTTGATAATACCGCTTTTGAAAAACATTTCAAGGCTATGCCGGGTGCCGTGTCACGGACTATGTCCATCAAAACTGCCAAGGCTATGCCGAGTGCCGTGTCAAGGGACTATGCTCATCAGACGGCCAGGCCGCAAAAAACATCTTTAACTGAAAAATTAAAAATGATAAATAAATTTATGCGCTAT
>CAZHQC010000033.1:13741-20506 GCA_964534135.1 uncultured Elusimicrobiaceae bacterium
GCAAAAAACATCTTTAACTGAAAAATTAAAAATGATAAATAAATTTATGCGCTATGAAATAGTTAAAGATGATAATAAAAAAAGGATTTGCGATGCCATCAAGATAGCCAAAATACTGGGAATGAATGCTAAAATAATTCAACTTGCAAAAAAAAATATGGAGAAAAAATATGGTTAAGTCCAAATTATCCCTATCAAAAACAAAAATAGCCGAAGCTAGAAAACTTTCAAAAGATATCATTAAGCCGGTACAAAAATTTGTCGATATTCATACCACAGTTTCAGTGGAAAGAGCCTCTTTAAGGCTTCTGGGAGTGGATGGCGCGGATTTAAGTGGTGTTCCGACGGCAAATATAATAACTCAGCAATGTGGTGATAATTTAAAAAATGGTGCTGTTAGATATTATCTTAATGCCTTGGTGAAACTTGGTATATCACCCATAGCGCTTAACAGAAGAATATTGGAAGGGTTAAATATAACTGAGATAGAATTTACCGATAAAAAACATATCGACAAAAAAGCCAAGGAATTATTAACGAAACTTAATGAGACAATAACATTCAATACTAAGCACCGCAATAAAAAACTAAAGCAATATAAAGACAAATCTCCTCTTCTTTATGTGATAGTCGCAACAGGGAATATTTATGAAGACGTAAAACAAGCTCAAGCCGCTGGCTATCAGGGAGCGGATATTGTTGCGGTAATAAGAACCACCGCGCAAAGCTTACTTGATTATGTGCCTTATGGCCCTACTACAGAAGGCTTTGGCGGCACCTATGCTACACAGGAAAATTTCAAAATAATGAGGGCGGCTCTTGATGAAACAGTAGATAAGGAAAAGAGATATATAAGGCTGGTTAACTATGCTTCCGGCTTATGTATGCCTGAAATAGCTGCTATGGGCGCCGTTGAAAGATTGGATATGATGCTTAATGACTCAATGTATGGAATTTTATTTCGCGATATAAATATGTACCGCACATTTACAGACCAAAATTTTTCAAGGATGATAAATGCGGTTTCGGATATTACGATAAATACAGGGGAAGATAATTATTTGACCACTTCCGACGCAATTGAAGAAGCTCATACCGTTTTAACATCTCAATTAATAAATGAACAGTTTGCTTTTAATGCCGGTATGCCCGTAAAACTTATGGGCCTCGGCCATGCTTTTGAAATGGACCCAAATACAAAAAATGGATTTCTTTATGAGTATGCGCAAGCTCTTATGGCCAGAGAAATATTCCCAAATCATCCTTTGAAATATATGCCGCCAACAAAATTTATGACAGGTGATATTTTCAAGGGTTATGCCATGAACACTATGTTCAATTTTATTACAAAGGCCACCAAGCAATCTATCGCGCTTTTGGGTATGCTAACCGAAGCTATTCACACACCTTATCTTCAGGATAGAGCTATCGCGCTACAAAGCGCTAAATATGTCCATAATAATATTGACGGCCTTTATGAAGAAATAGAATTTAAAAAAAATGGGATAATCGTTAATAGAGCAAAAAAAGTTTTGGACAATGCTGTAAAGATGCTCTCCAAAATAAAAAAAGTTGGGTTATTTAACGCTATTGAAAAAGGAATGTTCGCGGAAATTAAAAGACCTAAAAATGGTGGAAAAGGTTTGGATGGCGTGCATAAAAAAAGTACCGATTACTATAATCCGGTGGAAGATTATTTAAAGAAAAAGCTGGGAATAAAAAAATAGACGTCACCCTTAGGAATCCGAAAGATTCCAAGGCTATGCCGGGTGTCGTGTCACGGACTATGTCCATCAAAACGACCCAGGATGTTAGTCCCGTGAACAAAATTACACGGGAGAAACAAGAAGTCAGAATGTCGCCGCAAAGCTTGTGGAACACGAACCTTTTGGTTTGGAACAAGGAACCTTCGGTTCATCAGATGCCGAGAGTTATACGAACGGCCATTAGATGTCGTGAACTATGTGAACGACCTTTGCTCACAATATAAAAAAGGAAATAAACTATGGAAGAAAATAAGAGCACTGAAGAAAATAAAGATTTGAATGTTGATGATTTTATTAAAGCGGCAAGCAAAGGAGACTTGGATAAAGTAAAAAAATTCATAGAACATGGTTTTGATACTAATACAAAGGATCAATATGGAACAACCGCTTTAATGGAAGCCGCCAATGGGCATTTTGAAATGGTTAAACTGCTTGTAAAAAATGGCTCCGGCATTAATATAAAAAGTGAAACCGGGCGCACCGCTTTAATGTCCGCCGCCAATGGGCATACTGACATTGTAAAATTGTTGTTATCTAAGGACGCCAATGTTAATGCGCAAAAAGAAAATGGAGCAACCGCTTTAATGTCCGCCTCATACGGGCATGTGCATATTGTGCAAATGCTTTTGGAAAAAGGCGCTGATATCAATGCAAAAACAAAAGACGGACGCACTGCTTTAATGGGTGCCGCTAATGGCCATGCTGATGTCGTGCATCTGCTTATAAAAAAGGGCGCTAATGTTAATGCAAAAAAAGATAATGGCGACACAGCTCTTATCTGGGCTAAAAAAAATAATCATGACGATATTATAAGATTACTTAAGGAAAATGGAGCAAAGGAATAAGACTCAGTTTAGAGAGAGAAAAAGATTTATTATTGCTTATGATATGAGACTTGTAACTTTTTTCCTGGAGGGAAAAAATTATGTTTATTAAACCTTATGGCGACACTTTAAATGATGGCGCAATTCAACTTTCCTTCACCTTGCCAATTAAATATGGCGGAAAGGCTAAAGAAGCCGCAACAATATATGTGAGCAAGCTCGGCTTTAAAAATTGTGGCATAGTTCATGCCTCACCACTTTCGGAAAACTTTACTTTCTTTGTGGCTTATGTAAAAACAGAAGTCTCCATTGATTATGATAAAGTAGAATACCATGAGGCGGTAGAAAAATCCTTATCTATGGATAAAATAAACGACTTCATAAAAACAAATTTCAAAAGAAAACTGAGAATAGTTGGAGCTTGCACGGGTTTTGACGCGCATACCGTAGGCATAGATGCTATTTTAAATATGAAAGGCTACAATCATCATTTTGGACTTGAAAGATATCCCATGCTTGAAACCTTTAATCTTGGCTCCCAAATTCCAAATGATAAACTCTTGGAATATGCCGCGAAAGTAAAAGCGGACGCGATCCTTGTATCCCAAATAGTGACACAGAAAGATATTCATATTCAGAATATGACCGAACTTATTGAAATGGCGGAAGCGGAAAAATTGCGTGACAAGTTTATTATAATAGCCGGAGGCCCGCGAATAAATAATAAACTTGCAAAAGAATTAGGCTATGATGCCGGTTTTGGCTCAGGCACTTATGCTGAAGATGTAGCCACTTTCATAGTAAAAACGCTACAAGAAAAAAAAGGGGAATAAATAAAAATGGAAGAAAATAATAAAAAGCCCACTAAGAATAAATCAATTTATATACAAAAAATTTTCTTAGGAATAATCGTATTTTCTATTTGCGTTATATTTTGGAATGCACCTAATTACTCTAATAAGCTCAAAACTTGGAGTTATATATTTCAATATTCAATTCCTTTGGCACTAATTGGCGGATACATATTTTATGTCACTAAAAAACCAAAAAACTGAAACTTTCCTTTACAAGGTTGGGTAGTTCTGATTTATCAAAATGGGGCGGGACACTTAAAAACGAATAATCTAATGGAAGGCTGTAAGTTTGTAAGGGAGCGATTTATGAGGTTTAGCCTTAAGAGTAAGATTTATGAGGGCATTTCACCGAAACGGCGAGGATGTTTGAGGGAGAAAACATTGTTTTCGACTAAGTTCCACAGCCACCGAATAAATTGAAGCGAAAAACGGCGTTAAAAACCTCTGCATGAGCGAGTCTGCAGACTTACAGGATTCTATTAAGTCTTATTTAAAGAAAAAATTTAAAATGTTAGAATAAAATTAATTGAAAATTACTATTTTTGTTAATAAAATCTACAGGGTGTATATTATGAGGAGACCAACATGGAACATTTAAAACTTGAAAAATCCAATGAGCTTTATAAAAAAGCTCAGGAATTAATACCGGGCGGGATGCTTGGCATAAGACGACCTTATAATTTTATAGCCGGTGAATACCCCATATTTTTTGAAACCGCTAAAGGCGGAAAAGTTATTGATGTGGACGGCAATGAATATGTTGATATGCTCTGCGCTTATGGCCCGATAATAATCGGCCACCGAGAAGAAGAAATCGACAATGCGGCTATCGCGCAAATCAAAGAAAAAGGCTTTTGTATGTCATTGGTTCAGGAAATTCAAAATACCTTGGCCGAAAAAATGGTAAATCTTATTCCTTCCGCTGAAAAAGTAATTTTTGTTAAAACCGGCTCGGATGCCACCACTCTTGCCACCAGAATTGCCCGAGGCTATACAAATAAAACCAAAATACTTCGCAGCGGCTATCATGGTTGGCATGCCTGGTGTGTGGAAGTTAAAGGCGGAATTCCCAAAAAACTTTATGAGGACACTTTGGAATTTGAATACAATGACCTTGAAGCGGCTGAAGCTATGATGAAAAAACATGGAGATGATGCCGCCGCTATAATAGTGACTCCCATAGGTCATCCCTTGGCAGCGCCTGTCATAATGCCAAAACCCGGTTTTCTTGAAGGTTTAAAAAAACTTGCTGAAAAATATAATACGGTTTTAATTTTTGATGAAATAAGAACCGGTTTTAGAGTTGATATGGGTGGAGCTCAAAAACTATTAGGAGTTACGCCCCATTTATCAGTTTTTGGAAAAGCCATGGCAAATGGCTATGAAATAAGCATGGTAGCGGGAAAAAAAGAAATTATGGACACTGTTGTTGAAAAAGTTTTTGCAAGTTCCACTTTCTTTTCAAACAGCTTAAGCATGGCGGCATCCTTAAAAACAATTGAAATACTTCAGAGAGACAATGTTCTTGAAGTTATTAAAGAAAAAGGGAAAGTATTTGCCATAAATATTAAAGAACAAATTAAAAATGCCGGTGTAGATTGCACATTTTCAGGTGAGCCCTGGATGCCTTATATAACTTTTAATAAAGATGAAACCGGCCGCTATAAAAAAGTGCGGAAAGAATTTTACACGCAATTAATCAGACGAAAAATATTCCTCCAACCTTATCATCATGGTTATATCGCTTACAGACATTCAAATGAAGACCTTAAGTATGCCTCTGATATGATAGGAGAGTCATTAAAAGAAGCCAATAAAATATAACTTGCGGAGATACCTATGGATAA
This sequence comes from uncultured Elusimicrobiaceae bacterium, assembly GCA_964534135.1. Lineage (GTDB taxonomy): Bacteria > Elusimicrobiota > Elusimicrobia > Elusimicrobiales > UBA9959 > JAKLQJ01. The sequence continues at coordinate 19,033 of CAZHQC010000033.1, forward strand.
AAATAATATATATTTAATTGTTTCGGCTATTATCGCCGGACTTAGCGGTTACTTCTTTTGGATATCAAAAGGCGGCGTGCATTTTGAAAATATGAGCCTTTTGATTATTTGTATTGCTTCGATTATAGCCATGGTTGTATTCATGTCGAAAATCCAAGGAAAATCTTTTAGTCCTCTTGCGAGTGCGCTTGGCCTGAAAGTTATTTCCTCTGTTTCTCTAGGCGGCGGCGGGCATGTTGATATGGAAGGAGAAATAGAAGGCCGAACTGTTTTTCTGCGTTATATAGAAGATCATGGTGTCGGCCAAACTGGGGGGCTCTTTAGAGCTGCCTCAAGGGGTATCGAGCGAAGCCGCTATGAACTTAGACTACAATTGAATAATCCACATAGAATAGATTTATATGTCGGCCCCGAAGGCTTATTGAAAACGCCGGCCAATATACTGAGTTTACCTAAAAAGCTTGATACATATGAATGGGAATGGGCAGAGTTTGTTACCGTTTATGGCGCTCCCGCCGAAGCCATAGATTCCATATTTTCGAATAAAGCCAATACTGAAATTTTTTCGGCTTTTTTCAGCAAGTTTGACTTACGGGTAAAAGAGGATAAAATGGAGTTTAAAGTGAAAGAAGAAGGTTTGAACAACCCCGCTGAGGAACTTAAAGAAATATTAGATTATGCAATTTCAGTCGCCAATGCCATAGATAATGGCTAAAAGTTTTTTTAAAAGGGTCCGTTTCTAACGGGGGACAGATGAATAAAATAACAAAGAATTGGATTTTAGCGGCTATCTCATTGGCCTTTGCAGCTCTCGGCCTCTATATTTTCTTGCACGCAAAAGCAGGAATGTACTTTATAACATTACCATCCTTTGTTCTGATTTTGGGCAGTCTAATGTCAGTAATGCTTTTTTATAGCAAGAGCCATATGGTAAAAAATGAACCCTTGGCTGATTTTCTAGGTTTAAAAATAACCAAATATTTATCTGTCTTGGGTAAATCCCGCGTAGATATGCGAGGGGAAATTAATGATTTTGAAGTATTTCTCAGACGCAAAACATTCAAGCATGGTATGGAAAAAATAGAAAATTATATTTTCGCTATTAAAATAAATAATCCCGCCAAAATTAATTTGTATATAAAGCCGGAAGGCGCTTTTAATACGCCTCCCGGAATTATACCTCCGAAACTCAATACCGCTCAATGGCACTGGCCTGATTTTATTAAAATATACGGCAAACCCTTTAATGTAGTGAACGCCTTATTTAAAGAAGAGAAAGATTCCACGATGTTTCATCATTTTTTTGCCAAGATAACCTGTAAAATAGAGGGCGAAGACATGGAATTTTACACTAAAAAAATTCCGGAACCCGATTTTTTAAATTATGAAGAAGTTAAAAATCTTTTTGATTTGGGCACAAAAATAGCTCTAAAAATAGAGCAGCTTTCTCCATCTTTAAATTAAAGCCTTTTTC
>CAZHQC010000034.1:0-20387 GCA_964534135.1 uncultured Elusimicrobiaceae bacterium
AGCGACTACACCTTAAAACAACTTAAAACTGGTTTGACAAGCTAATCCACTAAATAGTTCAAGATCTTTAATTTAATATGTACTTTTTGTTAACACTCTAATATACAAGAAAACCAAATCTAACCCCCCGAGGTTAAATTTGGTTTAAAGGGCTTTTAACAAGACTTTAAGTGTTTTTTTATATATGCCCGGATTTTTGGATTCCCGCGGCCCCGCTATATTTAAAATTTTGGGTGAAATTTTAATTAAAAATTCGTTTATTTCCGCGTTTATATTTTTATCATCCAAATCCACGATTTTCACAGACTTTTTTAGTTTTTTACACACATTAAGGGTAAACAGAGTCCCGCCTTCAATATCCCCGTTTTTAATTATTAGCGTGGCATCTGAATATTTAATATTTAAGCGAGTTCTAACGGTATAGCTTGAAGAATAACTTTCGGTAAGCGGATACTTATCACTTATAGGCCCGTCTTCCGCCAATCTCCCTTTGGGAACATAGCCGCCGCAAGGAATTTTTAATTTAATGGCCGCGTCCAAAGCGGCTCTATCCACTCCACTCTGAGCTCCGGAAATAATTTTCTTTAATATAATATTTTCCCCTCTTTTCATTATAGAAACATACTACAATAATTATACGCTGAATAAGGAAACAAGACAGGCAATGGCAAAAAATTATAAACTTTACTTAATGCCTAATACATTAAATATAAACTCGAATTCCCTAACCCTTGATAAACTGGGTTTAAATTCAAAACAACTTGAAGCGGTTAAATATTTTGAAAATCCGCTTTTAATCCTTGCAGGCGCGGGAACTGGGAAAACAAAAACCTTAACATCCAAAATAGCTCTTTTAATAGCTTCCGGCATAGCTCCCAATAAAATACTGGCCATCACTTTTACCAATAAAGCCGCCGCTGAAATGCGCCAGCGCATAGCGCAAATAACGCCTTATTCAAGCGGGATATGGATGCATACCTTTCATGCCTTGGGCGCTAAACTTTTAAGACAGCATGGTGAACTTATCGGCATTAAAAAAGATTTTTTAATTTATGATGTAGACGATCAAAAAAAACTTATTACTTTGATATTAAAAGAACTCGGCCTTGAAAACGATAAAAATAAAGTTCCGCTTTATATAAATCTGATTTCAAAAGCCAAAGACGATTTAATAGATGAAAACGCCTACTTGGAAAGCGCGGAGGCGTCAGGTGAAACCAATAGATTAAAAACCGCAAGGATTTATAGGCTTTATCAAGCAAAAATGGCCTTGGCCGGCGCTTTGGATTTTGGAGACCTTATACATAAGACTTGTAAACTTTTAAGAGAAAAAGACGATTTGCGAGAATATTATCAAGAGCATTTTAAATATGTTCTTGTGGATGAATATCAAGACACCAATCACGCGCAATATGTTTTGGTAAAGGCTTTATCGGAAAAACATCAAAATCTTTGCGTGGTTGGAGATCCTGACCAGTGCCTGCCCGGCGAAACGAAAGTTATGACCGAGAAAGGGTATGTTGCTATTAAAAATTTAACTAAGAAAGATAAAATAATTTCAGCCATAGGTTCGAATAAAACGCAAAGAGCCGAAATCAATCACATCTTAAAAAAACCCTTTAAAGGCAATTTGGTCGAAATTAAAACTAAAAGCAAAAAAACTCTGCGCTGCACACCTAATCATATATGTTTCGCGCGCTTGGACCCTTCTGAAAAACTGCATTATGTATATCTTATGAAAAAGAATGACTTAGGCTTTAGAATAGGCACGACTTCCGGCGTAAGAACTTCAAAAGACAGAAAAATTTTAAACGGAATTATAGTAAGAACAAATCAGGAAGTGGCTGATGCAATATGGATATTGAAAACTTGCAAAAACTCCGGTGAGGCAAGATATTTTGAACAATTATTTTCCCTTAAATATCAAATACCGACAACAGTGTTTTATTCCAAAGGACGGAATTTAGCTATAAATCAACGCTTAATCAATAACCTTTACAAAGAACTTGATACCGTAAGCTCCGCTGAAAGGTTAATGGAAGATTTATGTCTCAATCCCGATTATCCTCATCATCGCCCCTTCGCGGTTACACGAAAAGGCTTTAACAGAAAATATGTTTGGTTTACTGTTTTTGGAGATACCCGAGAAAATCTTTCTGATAAAACGCATTATCATAGAGTCCAACTTGTAACTTCCGGAAACACCTTAAGAAAAAAAGCGGAAAAAAACTTTTCGGTTAGAGCCGGGAAACAAAATTCGTGGCGCATTGAAACTTCACGAAAAGATTATGATGAGGCTTTAACTTTAGCGGAAAAAATATCTGATTTAGACGCTATGGATACAATATCAAGGGCAAAACTGACAAAGAATTCCCCTTTTTATTTTATGCCCGCTTCTCATTTAAGGGAAGGAATGAAAATACCTGTTTTAAAAGATGGAAAAATAGTTGAAGACACAATCTCTTCAATAAAAACTTCTTTCTATGATGGGGTTATTTGTGATATTTCAGTGCCAAAGTTTAGAAATTACTCCGCTAATGGGATAGTAGTCCACAATACAATTTACTCTTGGCGCGGCGCAAATATACGCAATATTATGGAATTTGAAAAAGATTTTAAAAATGCGAAAACAATTATCCTTGAGCAAAATTACCGCTCAACCGCCAATATACTTAATGCCGCCAATAAAGTCATAGTGCGAAACAGAAATAGACATGCAAAAGATCTTTGGACAAAAAATAATGACGGCGAAGATGTGGAAATTATTGAATGTTCTGGAGAAATAGACGAATCAAGATTTGTTTATAATAAAATTAAAAAATTAACCGCCTCAGGCGCTTATACTTATAATGATTTTGTGGTCTTTTATAGAACAAACGCGCAAAGCCGTTCATTTGAAGAAACCTTTATGAGAATGAGTATCCCTTATCGCATTATCGGCTCAATTAAATTTTACAATAGAAAAGAAATTAAAGATGCCGTGGCTTATTTCAGACTGTTAGCTAATCCGCGCGATACCGTAAGTCTTATGCGAGTAATAAATAATCCAACCAGAGGTATCGGCAAAACAGCTCTTGAAAAAATTCAAACTTATGCCCTGGAAAATCAATTGCCTTTGTTTGATGCCTTGGAAAATGAATTTCAAATCCCAAAACTTACTCCCATGGCCAGACGGGGAATTAAAGAGTTCACCATAACGATAAATAATTTAAAAGCGGAAGTTGGAGAAACCCCGCTATATGTAATTATTGAAAAACTATTAACAAAATCAGGCTACTGGCAATCTATTGAAAATTTATCTGAAAAAGATCCGGAAGCGTCTTTAACAAAACTCGGCAATCTTCAGGAACTTGTTAATGCCGTTAAAGAATTTGAAGATAGAATGGAAAAACAAAATATTCCCCCTTCGATACATAGATTTTTAGAGAATGTTTCTCTGGCTTCGGAAGTGGATAATCTGGAATATAGCGAATATGCGGTGACATTAATGACTGTTCATCTTGCCAAGGGTTTGGAATTTCCGGCTGTATTTTTAACGGGTCTTGAAGACGGCCTATTTCCAATTAATGCCTCCCACTCTTCAAACAATGAAATGGAAGAAGAAAGACGGCTTTGCTATGTGGGCATGACAAGAGCAAAACAAAAACTTTATATGACCTGGGCCAATACAAGAAAAATATTCGGTAAAACCTATCCCAATATGGCCTCAAGATTTTTATTTGAAACGGAACTAATTAAAGGAAAAGAAGAAAGCTCTGATGAAGAAATACCGAAAACTACTGCTCCCTATATCCCCAAAGGACCACAAATAGCTCCAGGACGCAAAGTATCTCATCCCGTTTATGGCATAGGAAAAGTTGTCAATCTTGTTGGCACAGGGGAATTCACAAAAGTCACCGTTGTCTTTGACAATGGCGGGAAACAAACCTTCATGCTTAAATATGCTCCGCTTGAAATAGTTTAACGGCAAGAATTGCCGTTATGTCATAAGTTGCAAGTCACAAGAATTAACAAAAACCAAAGACGCAAAAGAAAAAAAATTAGTCATGGATTGTGAAAATTAAAGGAAGCTCCCATTACTAATTACTATTTACTGATTACTAAATTCTCAAAGGAGAATTTTCTTGTGGAAATAACAAAAAAAGATATTGAGCATATAGCCGAACTCTCAAAACTCCAATTAACAGATAAAGAAAAAGAAACTTATGCCGCGCAATTGAAAGATATTTTTATCTGGATGGAAGAATTAAATAAAGCCGATATATCCAAAATGAAACCCGCTTCGTGCGCCTTGGGCGCTGAAAATATTTTAAGAAATGATATTGTGGAAAAATTTCAAGACTCCGAGGCGCTTTTAAAAAATGTCCCGGAAAAAGAATTTAATTTTATAAAAGTTAAAAAGGTTATTGAATAATTATGGATACAGCAATTTTAATAGCCAAAAAAATTAAAAGCGGAGAAATTAAAGCCGTAGATACAATAAAAGAATACCTCCAGAAAATAAAAGACAAAGATGAAAAAATAAATTCTTTTCTGGAAGTCTTTACAGATTCAGCCTTAAAAAAAGCTCAAGAAATAGATTTAAAAATATCTCAGGGAAAACCCGTGGGTAACCTTGCCGGCGTGCCTGTGGCCATAAAAGACAATATCCTGTATAAAAACCACCGCATGACCTGCGCTTCCAAAATACTTGCGCCTTATATTTCGCCTTATAGTGCGACAGCGGTGGAAAAATTATTAAATGAAGACGCTATCATAATAGGCAGAACCAATATGGATGAATTTGCCATGGGCTCCTCAACCGAAAACTCGGCCTTCAAAAAAACAAAAAACCCCCTTAATGAAAACTATGTGCCGGGTGGCTCTTCCGGCGGTTCAGCAGCGGCGGTAGCGGCAAATATGGTTTTAATCGCTCTCGGCTCAGATACGGGCGGCTCAATTCGCCAGCCGGCGGCTTTTTGCGGAGTCTATGGCTTAAAGCCAACTTATGGCAGTGTTTCAAGATATGGCCTTGTGGCTTTTGCCTCAAGCTTGGATCAGATTGGTTGTTTTACAAATAACCCTGAAGATATGAAACTCGCTTTTTCAGTTATTTCCGGTCAAGATAAAAATGATTCCACAAGCCTCCCTCAACAAACAAAAAAAGAATTTGATATTAAAAAAATAAAAATCGGCATTCCAAAAGAATATTTCCCGGATGAACTTGAACCTAAAATAAAAGAGGAATTTTTAATTACCGTGGAAAAGTTAAAAAATCTCGGCATTAGTATTATTGATATCTCCCTGCCCAATACCCGCTACGCTCTTCCAACTTACCATATAATCGCCTCAAGCGAAGCAAGTTCAAACTTAGGCAGATATGACGGCTTGCGCTATGGTCATAAATCTAAAAATTCAAATTCCTTAACAGATTCTTATAAACTCACCCGCGGAGAAGGTTTTGGCTCGGAAGTAAAAAGACGAATAATGATTGGAACTTATAGTTTAAGCGCCGGCTATTATGATGCCCATTATATCAAAGCGCAGAAAATAAGAACTCTTATAAAAGAAGATTTTAAAAATGCCTTTAAAAAAGTTGATATCATAATAAACCCGACAACGCCAACACATGCTTTTAAATTCGGCGAAAAATCAAAAGACCCGATTTCAATGTATCTTTCGGATATATTTACCATACCTGCAAGCTTGGCGGGAATCTGCGCCGTTTCAGCTCCGGCTAAGAATAAAAATGAAAATGGCTTATCTGCGGGAATTCAATTTACTTCTAATCATTTTAATGAACAGACTCTTTTTTCCATACTGGAATTATTAAACAACGGATAAAATATGCCAAATCAAAAAGAACATTCAGCCGGAGGAGTAATCCTTGATTCAGAAAAAGTATTAATCATTCTGATGAATACTTTGAACAGACAAAAAATATGGACTTTTCCAAAAGGCCATCTTGAAAAAGATGAAACAACCAAAGATGCGGCCATACGAGAAGTGCGGGAAGAAACAGGCTATAAATGCCGCATTAAAGAAAAAATTTTTGATGCGCATTACAGCTTTTTCAAAAATGGCTTTAAAATTGATAAAACCGTTAATTGGTTTATAATGGAGACAATAGGAGAACAAGGACAGGTGGAAACGCCGGATGAAATTTCCGGTTTAAAATGGCTTTCAATAGATGAAGCCGAAAAAATTTTAACCTATCCGAGTGATTTAAAAATTATTAAATTTTTGAAGGGCCGAAATGTCTGATTTACAAACTGTAATAGGACTTGAAATACACGTGCAATTGAAAACAGAAACCAAAATGTTTTGCGCTTGCGCCATTGGAAAGCCCGAAGAAAAAGCCAATACTTCAATATGTCCCGTTTGCACAAGCCAGCCCGGAGCTCTGCCGGTTATTAATAAAAAAGCTGTGGAACTCGGCGCTAAAGCAGCTTTGGCAATTAATTGCTCTATTGAACCTTATTCTATTTTTGCGAGAAAACATTATTTTTATCCCGACTTACCGAAGTCTTATCAAATTTCTCAATTTGAAAAACCTTTGGCGCTGCGCGGCCATATCAAAATAGAAACTTCCTCCGGTGAAAAACGGATAGGTATAAGCAGAGCGCATCTTGAAGAAGATGCGGGGAAATCCATTCATTCTCTTGGCAATAAAACCTTGGATTATTCTCTTATTGATTTAAATCGCGCCGGAGTTCCTTTACTTGAAATAGTAACTGAACCCGATATAAGTTCTCCTAAGGAAGCCTATACCTATCTTATGGAACTTAAGAAAACGATTAGGTGGATTGGAGTTTCCAATTGCGATATGGAGAAGGGAGAATTACGCTGTGATGTGAATGTTTCCCTAAAAACCAAAGAAACCAAAACCCTGGGCACAAAAGTCGAAATTAAAAATCTAAACTCCTTTAAAGCGGTAAAAGACTCTCTTACTTATGAAATAAAAAGACAAACGGATATCATCAATAAAGGAAAAATCATATTAAGCGACACGCGGCTTTGGAACGATAAAGAAGAAAAAACATATTCCATGCGTTCAAAAGAAACTGCCAATGATTATAGATATTTTCCCGAGCCTGACCTTATCGCTCTAAAGTTTAGCGCTGAAAACGCCTTGGAAATAAAAAATAATTTAGGGGAATTGCCTCATCAAAAAAAAACCAGATTTATAGAGCAGTATGCCCTAAATACTTATGACGCCGCTCTTTTAACAGCCAATAAAATTCTTTCCTCTTATTTCGAGGAGTGTATTAAACTTGGCGGCAATGCTAAGATATCGGCAAATCTTATTGCCACAGAAATTATGGGAAGATTAAACGCCAGTAAATTAAAAATTAAAGATTGCCCCGTTATACCTCAATATATTGCCGAACTTACCCAATTATTAAAATCGGGAACAATATCAAATACCCTCAGCAAACAGGTTTTGGATAAAATATGGAAAAAACCGATGTCACCAAAAAAACTTATAGAAAGCGCCGGCATGAACCAAGTATCGAATGAAGATAAAATCCGCGAATGGGCAAAAGAAACCTTAATTAAAAATCCAAAAGCCATAGAAGATTTCAAAAGCGGAAATGAAAAAGCAATAGGCCCGATAATGGCTATGATAATGAAAAAATCCAATGGGAAGGCCAATCCTAAAATTACAAACTCAATAATAAAAGATTTAATTAAAAAAGCAGACTAAAGAAAACCGATTTTGGAAAGCTCCTTATACCCCTTTACTCTTTAGAAGTTTTGATTTTTGCCCTTATTTTTAATCGCCGGTAAAAACATGGTTGTTCTATTGTTAACCGTATTAAAATATTTAGCCAAATCACAGACATTTCCCTTGAGCAAAGTGTCATTATTGTTAGCAATAGATTTAGCATCAATCATAAAAAAATTAGCATCTTGCGGATAAACAGTTGTAAGTTTTTTAATAAAATTGTTTTTATATTTTTCATTTCCTTTTAAGTTAAAGTCTCCAACCATAAAAAATAATGTATCCATTTCAGAAGTAAAAACCACATTTTTCAAACAGCTTGCAATGTCTACCACTCTAATACCTATATCTGAAAATTTACTAAGACCCATTATGGAAATTATCGCGTCAAAAGACGATACCGCATTTAAAACAGTTATTTTAATATCGGCTTTTAAAGCTTCCCTATTCAGATAACCTGTGGTCGCATTTAAAAACATAGGATTTCCGTATGTCAAAAAACAAATCTTATTGAACTCTTTAAAAGCTGAAACAACAGCCTTAGCCATTTTATCAGGCTTAAGATTTCTTATAACTTTAATGTTTGTAGATATTTTTTTCAAAAACTTGGAAGTTTCATCATCCATCATATGAGAAAAAACAATATCGCATGTTTTAATCTGAGCTAATACTTCAAGAGTGCATTGATTTTTAAAAAGTCCTAAAGAACCTATCACCAACTCTTTCTTTTTTTTCATAAAGCCCTCACTATAAAATAATTTATTTTTATCTTTCCGCCGGGAGATATATAAACTTGAAAAGGATTAAACACATTATCGAAGAAAATATTTTGAACCCTCTTATTTGCAATCGAATATTCGGTAATTTTCCCCATTGATTTATGCATTCTTTCCAAAGTGTTTAGGATATCTTCGCCATTACCGGCGCCGGAATCTTGAAACATTGAGGCAAACAATTCATTTTCTCCGCCATTTTTTATCTTCAAAAACAATTTCTCTTTTCAAAGCTCCGTCATTTTGACGGCAGATTCAGAACAGTTAAACGCGCAAATGTGCAAGGCATTATCTCTTTGCTTAATATATAAGGAGGATAATAAAACAATAGCGGCAAAAAACAAAATTCCTTTTCCAATTTTATCGTCCTTTTTATTATTTTTAGATTTTTTATCGCTTATTTTTAGCTTCAAGACCAATCGCCGGCAAAAACAACGTTGTCCTCTCAGTAATTTTCTTGAAATCCTTCAACAAATCGCCAACCACTCCTTTTATTAACACGTCCTTATTTATGGCTATTGATTTGGCATCAACCATAATATATTGAGTATCCTTTGGATATGTGGCTATAATTTTCTTAATAAATGCATCTTTATACTTTTCATTCCCTTTTGAATTTAAGGTTCCGACCATAAAAACCAATGTACACATTTTTGTAGTAAATTCCACATTCTCCATACAAGCTCCAATATCTACAATTCTAAGGCCGGCGCGCGCGAAATTATTGGTTCCTCCCAATAATGAAATTATCGAATCAAAAGATGAGACCGCATTTACAATGGTTGTTTTAATATCTGCCCTTAAAGCCTTCTCTTTTAAATAGTTGCTGCTGGAATTAAAAAATAGCGGATTTCCATATGTCAGAAAACAAATTTTATTATACTCCTTAAAAGCTCCCATAACCTTTTGGGCTGCTTTAACAGGATTAAGATTTCTTATAATTTTAACACGAACGGAAAGCCTTTTCAAAAAATGCAGAATATCATCATCTATTATATGTGAAAAAACAATATCGCATTTTTTAATATGCATTAGCGTTTCAAGGGAACATTGCTCCTTAAAAAGGCCACAAGACGCGATGATAAGCTCTTTTTTTACCTTCACAATGTCACCCCCACTATAAAATAATTTATTTTAACCTTCAGTTTTCCCTCTGTATCCCTATATATTTTAAAAGGATTAAATACACTATCGAAGAAAATATTTTGAACCCTCTTATTTGCAGTCGAATATTCGGTAATTTTTCCCATTGATTTATGCATTCTTTCCAATGTATTTAGGATGTCTTTGCCATTACCGGCTCCAGAATCTTGAAGCATTGAGGCAAACAATTCATTTTCTCCGCCATTTTTTATCTTCAAAAGCAATTTCTCTATTTTATCGGAATCTTTTTGAATTTGAGTTTTAAGCGCGATATAATCCGGAATGGGATTTAAAGTTTTTAAATATGTGAAAATCAAAAAATCAGAAACACATGAAAACCTCATATTCTCCCCGGCTTTCTTAAATGCGAGAAGCCATAAATAAAAATTATTTTTTAAAGTTGAATTTTTAACGAGAGAATAAGAGTCTAAAGCTCTTAAATTCAATTCTTTAAGCCCGATATTCCCTTCCTCAATTTTATTAAGCGACTTTAAGATTTCTTTAAGTGTTTTCCCTGCATCATCCGCTAGAAAAGCGAACTCGGGATATTTCTCAGTAAAACTGTTTTTTTGAGCATTAAGCTGTCCGTACTCCATAAGTAATTGCAAGGCGGTTAAATTTTTCCTTAAAACCAGTCTCTCCCTTTCAAGCTTCAAAGATTCTTGGGCTGTTATATTATCGCGGCCTTTAAGAGAAGCAACCCTCACAATAAACTTCTTATACAGCCTAAAAGTATTTATATATACGACGCGGATTTTTTCCTTATCATATCCTTTTGAATTTTTTTCTTGATAAACCTTCTTTTCGACACTGTTTTTAAGCGCTGACACCCATGAAGAAATACTTTTAATTTCCCTTTCCAAAAGTGCCTGATTTAATTTAAAATCAGCAAAATCATATTCCTCTTGAGCCTCCTCTTCCCTTAAAGGATTGAAAGAAGGAAAATTCACATTTGCATAGTCGGGTTTTGCAATAAAGCCTTCAAAAAGTCTTCGTCCCGCCATAGTCAAACTTTCATCGTCAAGAGAAAGGTTTTTTGCGGAAGCCTCAAGATTTTTAATTAATTGAATAAAATGAGAATTCAATTTGCCTTTTAGATTATTATATTTGATTTTTTTTGGTTTCTTTGAAAATTTCCGGCCATAGCTATTGAAATACATTTCAGCCGCTTTATCGGGATTATTGTATATCCATATTATCAGCTCTTCTCTAACTTGGGAATATGCTTTCCCGCTCACATCGCCCAGTATTTCCCCGTAAAGCTTAGCATCTATAAAACCGTCCGCGACTTCTCCTCTAAAAAAAAGATTTATTAAAATTTTATTTTTTATTTCATCTAAGGACAATTTCTCTGCTTTAAGTAATTGCTCACCGGTTTCTTGCGATTTACCACCGGCATAAGTTGGCACAGGATCATTATTCTGCGCGCAAACAGATAAAACAAAAACGCCGATAATTAAAAAAGTTATAGGTATAAATTTCATAAATAAACTCGACAGCACGGCAGCTAGACAGCTTGGCAGTTAAGAGGTGTTCTAAATTTCTTAATTACTGTCTTTGCATTGCCTGTTTCTAACGCACAACCCTAATAACACTTCACGCTATTAACGCTTTTTTACAGCCACGACCTAAAAAAATAAAGAGCCTTACTCCCAATTTTAGATAAAAGCCGCCTATTCACACAATCATCTATGGTAATCCTGCGGGATTTTTTTAAATCAGCGGAAAAACCCGCCGCCATTTCACTCCCAAATTTTTTATCAAAAACATTAATATTAAGCTCCAAATTATAATAAAGACTTCTATGGTCTAAATTATGACTTCCAACCGATGACCACTGTCCATCTATCACAGCCGCCTTGGAATGGAGAATGGCGCCCTGCCACTCATAAATCTTAATTCCATTTTTTATCATATGAGTATATAAAGACCATGAAGCCCAGCGTATATAGGGATGATCGGTATTGAAAGGCGCTATAATTCGCACATCCACGCCTCTCTGCGCCGCTTTTACAAGTTTTCTATAAATTATCCTATCGGGGAGAAAGTAGGCATTGGTTATAAAGATAGACTCTTTAGCTTTTTCAATGGCATATTTATAACTTCGTCTTATTGACAGCATATTCTTGATGCCTGAAGCTGAAACAATAGCGGCAGGCATTGTTCCCTTATAAGACAAATTGTTTTTCTCTCCCGCATTTAAAAAGGAAATATCCTCTTTAAATCCCGGACAAGCCTCCCATGACGATAAAAACTCTCTTTCAATAGCCGGGACAATATCTCCCTTTATTTCAGCCACCAAATCTTTCCAGCCGCGTCCGCCCATTGATATAGGCGCGTCATATTCCGTGATATTAAAACCTCCAACAAAAGCCATCATGCCATCTATAGATAAAAGTTTTCTATGATCCCTTTGAAATAAATTCCAATGAGGCTTCCATGGAGCAGCCTGATGATATTCTTTAACTTTAATTCCTTCTTCTCTCATCTTCTTAAAGAAATTGCTGCTGGTAGCAATAGACCCGATGGAATCATAAATTATATAAACCTTAATGCCCTGCTGAACTTTTTTAATTAAAAGTTCACTAAATGCCCTACCGATATGGTCATCACTAAAAGCATAAACCTCAAGAAATATAAATTTCTTAGCGGCTTTTACTTTTTCAACTATAAAAGGAAAAGCCTCTTCTCCCCCTAAAATTAAATTAATATCATTGTGAAGAAAGATATTATCGGGACTTAAACAATAATCTTTCCACTTTTTTTCATTTTCCATATCTGTTTTTTAAATTTATTATATTTATCGCGATTAAACCTTAAAAGCGCTTTATTATACCCGGAAGGGTTCAGGGCTTTTAAATTTTTAAGTATTTTTTCTATGGCCAATACTTCTTTAAAAGCGGCTTTAAACTCTCCCTCTTCATACAATATTTCCGAAAGGCGAAACTTTGCCGATAAACAATTGGGCTCTATCAAAAGAACGTCTTTTATTTTCTCTTTAGCTCTCAAATAATTTAAAGTTTTAAAATAAATTTCCGCCTGAATAAATTTAAATCTCCAAGAAAGAGGATAAAGCTTTTCGCCATGACGCGCAGAAGCCGCGGCAAGAGCATAATTTGAATTAAACAAAAGTTTTGTTTTTACGCTCTCAAAAAGCAGAACTTCACCCCCCTTATTAAATTTTCTGACTTTTTTAAGCGCCGTCATTTTGACGGCGGGCTCGGAACAATTAAGCGCGCAATCGCGCAAAGCATTATCTCTTTGTTTAATATATAAGGAGAACAATAAAACAATAGCGACAAAAAACAAAATTCCTTTTCCAATTTTATCGTCTTTTTTATTTTTTTTAAATTTTGAGAACGAAGAGATAAAACCCAAACTTCCAAAAAACAATAAATTAAGACTTCCCAAATGAAAAATCATATCTACGCAAGACTGCAAAAAAACAACTATAGCAAATACTCTGACAATATCTATATAAACATTATTATTTGCTTCAAATTTTAAGGACTTTATAAACGCCCCTATAAAAATAAATGCCGCGGCTATGCCGCTGGTGGCGGCGATATTTAAAATTTCACTATGAGCATGGCGCGCATAATGTCCAAAATAAGAAAAACCATCATAGGCCGGAAATTTCAACTGAGAGAATAAATTTTCAAATCCGCCCGCGCCATAACCCCATATTGGATAGAAATAAATCCCTTCAATAGCGGTCTTCCATATATTCAATCTCTGAAAAGAATTCGGGTCATAGATTTTCAGCAATCCCCCAATTAGTTCCAGCGGCGCGATAATCACAGCTATTGCCATTAAAAATAAAATAACAATAAAAGCTCTATAATATTTCTTATAAATCAGTATAGCCAAACTGACAATAACAAAAGACAAAAGAGCCCCTCTTGAACCCACCATGATCATTGCTGAAATAAAAATCAAAAGCGCTACAGCCGCATAAACCCGAACCTTAATAGAACGAACTCCGGTAAGAATTAAAACAAGAGCGGCGGCGCAAGCCGCAAAAAAAGCCGCTGTATAATTTGGATTTTCAGGTAGTGGCAGATTAAAAGCGGGATATTGATAAAAAACAATTACAGCGCTTATAAGCGCAAAAGAAAAAACCAAAACCACCCATATTTTTAATGCCTCCTTTCCCCTTGAAGCGGTGAAGCAGAAAAAAAGAATAAATAATAAGTATTTGGAAAATTGCCAAAAGCTTTCCATTGGCGCATGTGAAAAAAATACTGAAACCAAAATCCAAAGCCCAAAGATAAGCCATAAGCTGATTTTTTCAATTCTTATGTTTTCACGAAAAAAGAGAAATACACCTATAAATATCAAACTAAAAACAGCCCACTCATCAAATTTTCTCATACCGCCCAGAAAAAAGGATAAAGCCAATAATACTGACGGCAAAGTGTCTATGACCCTATATTTATCTTTTAGTCTATTGAAAAATATCATTTAATAAACTCTGCCCGTCTTATTTTTATATCCTTAATTAATTTTTTCTCTCCCGCAGATTCATAAATTTTCAAAAGTTTTTTATAAACAGCTTTGTCATAAGGATTAATTAGAAGAGCTTCTTCAAAAGCGGTAGCGGCTTCAAAATATAAAAACCTAGCCGTTTTAATGGACATAGTCCGTGACACGACACCCGCCATAGCCTCGTCTTTTTTCTTGCGCGCGACATCTAAATAGATATTTCCCTTCAATTTATAAATCAGTGAATTATTTTTATCAATAATTATTGCCCTATCTAATAAATTTAAAGATTCGTTAAAATCACCTACACTTGAAACCTTAATTATATCCTTATATGCGGCATTCAACTTTAACCGCTTATAGCCATAATTTAAAGAGGTCAGAAGCAAACAGAAAATAATTAAAGCGTAAATTTTTCCGTATACCGGTTTTATATATGCATCAATTTTAGACGGTTTATTGTTTATAGCCAATATAAAACAAAAGAGCCAAAAATTAAAAGGCAGCGAAAGCCCAAAATCAACAAAGGAATGCAGTAAAACCGCGAGAATGGAATATTTTATAATCGTCCGGCCTTTAATAAATGATATAGTCAAAAAGACAAACCATATTATTGAAGAAACTATTCCGTTTTCAGCCAAAAATTCCAGAAAATAATTATGCGCGTAAAGAGAAGATATTCCCCCACTTACAGCCTCATGATAAGCGGGATAAATAAAGGAAAAACTTCCAAAACCAAATCCCATAATAGATCTGTCAGCAACTATTTTAAAACCATCGCGCCACCATATAAGCCTATCAAGAATTGATTTAAACTCTAAACCTGCAAAACCATAAATAACTAGTATCAACCCAAAACCGATAAAAGGAATAATAAACTTTTTATTTTTTAGGCCATACTTTTCAAATAAATAAAAGAATAAAGCCAATATAAAAGCCATAAAGCCCGCTAAAGACGCGGTTAAAATCAAAACAATAAAACCAATGCCGGCAAGGGCATAATTTTTAATTGATATAGCCAAGGGAATTACCATAAGAGAGAAAAGGGCGAGGGCATTAGGATTAATTAAAGTGGACGCGGGAGGAAATTGCCCTTTAAATAATATTTCATAGAAAGCCATGGCATAAATTAAATATGCGGATAAAAGAATAAATTTAAATATCTTTTCTTCTTCCCTTGAGCTCAAACCCCTGCTTAAAATTATAATTAAAAAACCTATAGCTAAATTAAGCCATTCCCCGGTTATAAGATTTTTTATGGGACTTAAGAGAAGCGAAATAGCTGAAAGAAACAATAATAAACCTATGACTTTGCTTTTAGTATCCAAAAAAAAAGCCGGAAGCTTTTTATAATATAAAAGAAAAGCCGTATAAAAGGAAAAAATGATTAAGATTGAACTTTGAAGAAAGGTTTGAATTTCAATATTCCATATGCCGCCCAATAATGGCGCAATTGACACAATAGCGGCTAAGAAATAGATTAAAACATTCATTTAAAGTACTACTAAAAATTAGTGCAATATTTTAGGTGTAACAAAAATTAAAAGTTCTCTTCTTTCTCTGGACTTGGTTTTCTTTTTGAAAAGCCATCCCAAAAGAGGTAAATCGCCTAAAAGAGGAATCTTAAATTCTCCTTCAGATTTATAGTCATGTATTAAGCCGCCGATAACCACTGTCTCTCCATCAGCAACAATAATCTCCGTATCAATGCTTCTGCTATCAATACCAGGAGCGCCTCCGGCAACTGCCGTTACAGTAGGAGAAACCTGGCTTACATCGGGATTTAATTTTAAAGATACTTTCCCGTCAGATGTAATAATGGGCAAAACCTTCAAAACTATACCTGTGGTAATATATGTTACCTTTGTAGTTGTAATCGGAGGAGTTGAACCCGTCGTCTCACTGGTAGTATAAGGAATTTGAGTGGTTATATTTATATTAGCTTCCACATTATTAAGGGTGGCTATTTTAGGGTCGGAAAGCACTTTGGCTTTTCCTTTGCTTGCCGCTGCACTAATAACAGCATCAAACATATAACTACTCGCCACCTTACCCAGTCTAAATGCGCCATATATAATATTAGCGGGAAGATTTACACCCGTTCCTCCACCTGTGCCCGTTAAAGGACTGGAGACCTCTGTGCCGGCAACATATGGAGATTGAACGCCCATAGCATCTACACCGACACTATTGACAGTATCACCCGCTCCGAAATAAGTGCCGTCTTTTTTTGCGCCATAAGCCGACCATTGTATACCTAAATTAAAATCATTATTGAGAGCAACTTCCACAAGTTTAACTTCAATCAAAACCTGTCTGGGCTGTCTATCTAAATTTCTTATCAATCTTGCATTTTCTTCCAAGCCCATGGGAGTATCGGTGATAACAAGCGCATTATTAGCTTCATCTACCGTGCAACTGGCGGACCGGCCTTGAGCGGAGGACATATTAGTAATCTGTGTTTTAATATCAATCGCTTTAGCATAATCCAAAAAAAATACTCTCGTTTGAGGCATAGCCTTTTTTGACTCGGCTTTAAAAACTTTTGGAGATGCTATCCTAAGAATATTATCTCCCACTTGCTGAGTAGCCAAACCATTTACATTTAATATGGTTCTAAATGCCTCATCAAAAGGAACCTCATTAAGTTTAATGGTTATATTATTTGAAATACCGGCCGCAAAAATCACATTAATTCCTATTTTGGCAACCATCATATTTATAACTTCCCTAATATCCGCGTCAATATAATCTATATTCATGGGATACTTAGGCAGATTTCCCATTATATCTTTGGAATACTCTATTTCTTTTTTCTTTTTAGCCATTGAAGAGCGCCTTATTCTTTTGGAAACTTTTTTGACTGAAATAACGGGAATTTTTGCCTTTAAAAGCTCTTTGTTTTCAGGCACAATAACCTTAACGGGAAGCAATGTATTGGGAGAATCTTTTTTTCTATCTTTTTTATTGAAAACTTTCCCACCAACGACAATCATTATATCATTGCCTTTTTTTACCACATCATAAGCTATTTTTTGAGACAATTCCAAAACTATTCTCGAAATACTTTGCGGCTTTGTTTTATATTGTCCTGTTCTCACTCTTTTAAGAAAAGTTCCTCTGGCAGGTATTTCTTCCAAAGTTTTAAGCCTTGTATTCATAAGATCAAGCACTATTTTTGGAGGATTGGAAATCATAAAAACTTTATATTTAACAGGCTTATCAGTTCTTATATAGACACTTTCCGCGGAAACTCTGACAGATTTTACAGTGGCCTCAGTAATGGCTGCGCATAAAATCATTGAATTTTGTGCCAGAAAAAAAATGGAAATTGTTATTAGAGCTATTATTCTTCTCATTAGTGTTATTCTCCCAAAAAACTATTCTTTTTCGCGCAAATTAATGGAGAAGATTTTTTTATCTTCCGTCATAAGTATAACCTGCTTTCCTTTTATTACCCCGGTAACTCCCTTAACCGTTTTCTTTTTACCATCCACAAGTTTCCCAAAGCGGAGGATATAGGTCTGTCGAGTATTTTTATCTTTCAACATCGCTTGCTTACCGGTTGAATCTTCCATTATCCCGGAAAGGGCTAAATTATAAATTGAAAAAGTACTTTTTGAAACTTCTGAAATTTTTACCGCAGGCCATGGCTTTTGATCGCCAAAAACATTGGAAATAATCATGGGATCTCTTAAAGAAACAGGCCTATACACCTGCTCCACCGTTAAAGCCGGAGTTGAAACTTCAACCGCAGCGGGTTTGACTACCATAGATTGTTTAGCAATGGCGGGCTTATTAGCCGCCTGCGCCGTTACGCCTAAAAGTAAAATAAGTGTCAAATGCATTTTTGCTCCATTAAATTTAAAAATCCCGCTCTTCTTTATCTCTAACCACTATACTGATACGATGTTAAAGTGAAAGTCACATTAATAGTGTATTCATCGGAAGCTGTTGCCGTTATTGAAACATTTTCCATAGTAAGAATTCTTTCTTCAAGCGCCAAAGCGGTAATAAACTTGCCAAAAGAATGATAATCGGAAGTTAATGCTATTCTATAAGCGACTTTTGTAAAATATCGCTCTTTTTTGGCCGCAGAAGGACTTATCGTACTCATTGAAATATTGTGCTTTTTACCTAAATAGGTCAACATCCGTATAAGATCGGGAACTTTTTTCTCTTTTGGGAGTTTTTTCTGAGCCGCAGTTTTTTGAAGTTCCAAACCGGCTAATTTTTTTTCAAGATTTTTATATTTCGCCTTATTAACCTTAGCTTTCGTTATATCTCCTTCTATATTTGAAACTTTTTTCGTATTCTCCGTTATTTTTTTTGATAAAGGAAGCCAAAAATACGCAACATAAAAATATCCGAAAAGACCGACAAAAAAGATACCGGCCACAAGCTGAGTTATTTGATCTTTATTTAGCTTTATTTCTTTCATAAATTATTCATGCGTATATTTGGTTTTAATGGGCGCGCTAAAAGCATCCCCCTCTTCAGATTTTTTTATCGAAAAGGACCCCATTTCAACAGCCGAATATTTTTTATCGCTTTCAAGCAAATTAACCCAATAAGCCAAATCATATGCCGATCTTGACTGCAAGGCAAAATTTAAGTCCAAAACGTTTCCTTTTAACTTGGTGTTAATATTTGTAAACCATATGGTTTCAGGCAAATCAACGAGTAAATCCTGCAAGAAATATGTATAGATAAATCTGGTTTTGGTTATTTGATCAATCGCGCTTAAATATCTTTTCACTTCGCTAATTTGCGCTTCTATGGCATTTACTTTTTGAAGATCTTTTTGAAGAGACTTTAATTCTCTTTCCCTTTTTACAAGCAAGGTATCAAGATTCTTGGCTTTTGTAGCATGCCAAATAGAAACAAAAGCAATACAGGCAATAACCGCGATAGCAATAAGAACAGCTTTAGCTATCATTATCTTCTGATTTATCTTATCAATATACTCAGCGGGAATAAGGTTTATTTTTATCATTATTCCCAATCATTTAACTTTCTAAGAGCAAGTCCCGTAGCTACAGCTAAACCAGGCAAAACATCTTTTGGTATGTTTTTGGCTTGTTCCGCCAAAGGAGCCAATGGATTTAAAATTTCCACAGGCACCTTAAATTTTTCCGCCATATATTTGCTTATATTTCCCAGGTTCGACATACCGCCGCTAAGAATTATCCTTGAGATGGATTGTTCTTCTCCCTGAGAAAGATAAAAATCTATTGAACGGGAAATCTCCGTATATAAATCCTGTAATACCATATGAGCGGTTTTAGATACACCTAAATGCTCTTTATCATAATCTTGTATAGCCGCTTCTTTATCTTCAACCGATACAAGAACTCCCTTTTGTTTCTTGAGTTCACTGGCCGCATCTAATTCAATTTTAAGGCTCTTGCTTATGGCTTTATCAAAAGAAGCTCCCGCTATAAAAATATCACGAACAACTCTTGTCACTCCTTGCGCGATTATTGAAAGATTTGTAACTTTATGGCCAATATTTAAAAAAAGAATCGCTGAATCTGAAGTTTCGGGATTATGCCATTCATAAAGCGTTTCCAGGGCAAAAGCATCCACATCTATAATGATGGGCTCAAGTCCGGCCTCAGAGAGAACATCTATCTTGGAATCTATAATGTCCCTTTTAGCCGCCACGAGAACTGTTTCCATCTTCGGCTGCCCGTCTTCCATAATATCGTTTAATGGCCAGTAAGTAAGATTAACATCTTCTATATCAAAGGGGATAAAAGGCTCCGCTTCAACATGAAGCGTAAGCGCCAATTCTTTTTTTGTTAATTTTGGAAATTTCACATACCGCACTATTACGGAATTACCGGAAATTGAGGTGGCGACAAATTTAAATTGAATGTCCTTCTTTTTTAAATATTTTTTTATTTCTTCGGAAATAATAGCTTGTCTCTCTTCAGCAGTGGCATCTTGAGAAAAATTCAAAGGTATATGGCCCCAGTCTTTAAGTTTGATTTTTTTCTTTTCTTCGACAAAAGAAACCAATTTTACGGCATAATTACCAATATCAATGCCAATGATTCCTTTTTGTGGAAATAATTTTTGCGCTAAATTTGAACCCATTTATTAAAATTGTCCTCCACCATTGCATAATCCGAAAGCATGAGAACCTAAACAAAATATTTTTTGAATTAGGTACTTTAAGTAACAGTATATTATTATTACAGGTAAATCACGGTTTGTCAAGGCTTAGTCTTGTCCAATACAGAATGAGCCTGAAAATAAAAGCGTTTCCAATATAA
>CAZHQC010000035.1:0-20271 GCA_964534135.1 uncultured Elusimicrobiaceae bacterium
GGGGAAATTAATTGTGTAAAATTATTTTTTTAGGATAAGTGCCGAAGTCGGGATAGAGGTGATGGAAACAGACGCAACGGAAACAGAAGAAAATAAATACCACAACACCCTCATTAAGGTTCTGTGAGAGAATCTAAAAAAGAGCGGCCTGAAACTTAGGCCGCTCTTTTATTTATTAAATAATTAAAAAGTTAATACTTTAGAAGTTTTTCCTTTCCATGGATTTTTTTATTCATATCGATTACTTTAGAAAAGAAACCAAGATTGTTATCACGAATATGCATCCCATATAAAACACCGTTAATAGCCACCAGCCATTTTGTTTGACGCGTTATTATATCATCAAGATTGAAAGAATACCAGAACATACCGTTACTATCTCTACGTAAAGTAATTATTCCATCTTTATCATTTAAAGGATCATGGTTTCTAATAATGGCATATTCCACCATATCGGCAAAGATTATTTTTTCCGCATTAAAATAAAGTTTATGGAACATATCATTGTAAGATATACGTGAGGCAACCTCATTTCCATTATCATTATATGTAAGATTTATAATTCCATCTTGAAGAACAATATTAAACTTAATGCCTTTATACCCGTAAACCACGCCTTTTGAAAGCTCAGCTTCATAGTAAATAGTTTTATCAGCCATAGAAGACCCTTCCGGCCATATGGCAAAATAAAGCTCCCAATTATTGTCAATTATAAGAGTGGAAGAGAATCTATATTTTCCAAGTTCAATTAGATTAAAGGACTCTTGCCGTTCGAGAGCAAGCTGATTAAGCGGAACAAAAGACAATTCAGTTTCAACATTCTGGTCTCTTGCCCCATTAGAGAATATCATTATCTCTTGCCAAGAAAGTGGAATATTCCTTACAAATGCGTCACCTTCTATATTCGCCGGAATTTGTTTTTGAACTCTAATGGGATTTATTAAATCAATCGCATTAAAATCATTTTTTGGCAAGAAATCAACAGAAAAGGCGGATATCGGCAAAAAAAACAGTGCTATCAAAAAGGTAATGATATTATTTTTCATTTATCTTCTAAGAAAAATAACTTCTTAATCGGTTTCGTTAAGATAAAAACTGCCGCGTACATAACCGCTACCATTTAAGTTGACATAGCTACTGGAAGGCCATCCTGAAACAGATATGCTGCCGCTAATATTCGTTGAGCCCACATATCTTCCGTCTTTGTAAAGGGAGACATATTTATTGATGTAAACACTTTCAGATATATATTGATTCTCTTTAGCCCAAAAAGAAACATTTTCGTTTAGATAAATGCTATTAGTTGTCACCCCGCTTGAAAAATCTCTCAAAGTAAAAGAACCGCTCATATAAATGGAAATGTAACCGCCATTGCTTGGTATAAAACCCGAACCTCTTAAACTGACATTGCCGGAAAGGGATATATATTGCCCCTTGGTTTTCTGGATTTTACTAATGGAAGTCGGCAATTTGATTTCAGTTTTTTCAATGTTAATCTTATCTATACCGGCTTCTTTAGGTAATTCAGCCTTTTGTATCGAAGTTACATTTAAGGCGCTTATCTTGCTGACAAAATCAATCTTCATATTTTCAATGCTTTGAGCAAAACCCTGCCCTGAAAATAAACCTAAAGCCAATATGCTTATTATAATTTTCTTCATTTATTTACCCCTTCTTGATTTAATTATCTTACATACATATTATATCACTATAAAAGAGCTTTTTTTAGTGATATGATTTAAAAAAGCTCAAACAAAAAAGCCCGCGGATTTTTAATCCGCGGGCTTCTAATATTTTTTCCACTTATGTTTATTATTTAAGACCTAATTCCTCATCAGTCTGGCAAGCAGCATATTCAGCTATTTCGTCTATAGAAGCATCTTCACCTGGATCAACGCATTTGCTTTTGGCTTCCGCTTTAACATTATAAAGGAAAGTGACAAAGTCATGCCACTTTGAAGCTTTAGCAAAAGCAAAGTCCTGATACTTACCTTCAAATATCCCCTCCAATATATCTTGTGTTATTCTTGTTTCTGCGGGAGGAAAATAAACAGATATACCTTTTCCATTCGCCAATGAAGTTCCCATTCTGTCATTACCTAGAGCAACATTATGGACAACAAGGTCATTTGATATAAACTTCACAAGGTCATTTGCTCTATTTTTAAGTTTATCCGCATCAGCGCCTTTCTTTGTTATATTGGCCGACATTAAATTAGCAAAGTTAGAAATATCACCAAAGAAAGATATAGTTTTTTGAGGATCTGAACCAGCACCCACAGCATCATAACGCAGAACATTTGTTTTAGCCGCTGTTATGGCTCCGATATCATTGGTTTTCATAACAGCATCAGCGAAAGAAGACATATGATTGGCCAAGCCATCAAGTTTGGATGTCCTTATCGCGGAAAGGGTCATACTTTTGGAAACAGCAGTAGTATAAAACATTTTAGAAGATTCCACTATGACAGCTGCAAAATTTTCCGGGCTCGCATCAGGCATCTTTTTAAGCCCACCAAGAAATATATCATAAGGCTGACCATAGCCGGGAAATGTTTCTTCCGAACCTATAACAATCTCGGTATAATCTTTAACCTCAAAAGCGACTTCCACCATCTGCATTAAACAAGCGTCGAAATTAAGTATATCAACTTTACCGGCTTCTTTAAGAATTTTTCCAATTTGAACGGTTCTTACATAATTTCCGGTTTCATCGTCAAAAGATATACCCTTATCGGCAACTTTCTTTTCCTTCGCCGGATCAAACATACCGCTTCCATGATTCCAAATTATAAGCATATATTTTTTAGCTGGATAATTCTTCTTAGACCAATTAACAAAATCCACGATTCTCTTATAGTCGCCCATATCCACATCTTTGGTTTTCATCATAACCGGTGAAGTTACTTTTTCTTCATCATCATCCTTCATAATGTAAAACCTTCTAGAACCGGTCCAGTCTCCATCGATATCGGTATCTCCGGCTTGACCTTTCATTCTGCCCATTTCAACTACTATATTCATATTTTTATCGGAACCAACAACTTCCATTTGATTAACATTAAAAAGACCTGCCATTTCCAGATTGTTTTTACTATTAATGAAAGTCATAATAGTCCAGTTCTTAATACCTTTAGTGCCTTTATCCTCACCTTTTACAATTGGCGCAGGAATATTAACATCACCAAAGCCTTCCAAATTTATGTTATGAATAGAGTTTTCAAAATCCACATTAAAATCTTCGGCATTCGCATTGATAGCCGAGAAAGTAAACACTGCCACTATCGCTACAAGTATTCGTCTCATAATATTCTCCATGGAACACGAACCTTCCGGTTCATTAGATGGCCGTCTGACACGCATAGCGCCTGAAACGACACTGACATTGCCTTGTCGTAAACTTTGTGAACGACCTTTTGTTTTTGAGGTAACTCACTTTACATACATGTTATAGGTTACAAACCACTATTTGTCAAATTCCACAGGACCCCTTATATAATAGGTCAAAGGACCTATATAGATAAAAGACTATGATTTGAGAGTGTAACTATAATATAATTTAGTGATGAAATTATCTCTAGCAATGCTTTTCCTGTTTTTTTCCTGCGCCATACCATTAAAAGCGGCATGGTGGGCTGAAAATGATTATACTTGGGGCGCGCAAGGCTCAACAAAAGAATCTTTGAGTTTTTTTAAAACCATTTCATCCTCCACAGTTCTTGGCTTAAATGCCGGTTTTTTCAAAAATGATGGAATTTATAATGATAAAACCTATATTTTAAAAATGCCCATCCTCTATTCCGGACGTTCTTTCTTTCTTTCTTTTAAACCCTTTTATTATTTGGAAAATTCCAATATAAGTTCTAGCGCTTATGGCGGGAAAGTTTATTTTATGCATCATTTTGCCGAAAGTTCGGCTTCACAATCAGATGACGAATATACTCATTTAATTCTTTCTCTTTCAGGCGCGAATCAAAAAACAAAAATAAATAGAAACAATCAACTCACAAAAGTAAATTTCCAAGAAGCCTCTTTCGAAGCCCAGGTAGAGAAAAATTTTTATAATCAATTTTTTCTCCTTGCTTCCGGTTCTTTTTTTCATTCTTTTGACAATATCAAACAAAGAGAACTTAGAAATCCTGTCCTCGATCATTCTGATTTATCTTTCATGGGAACATTTGCCTCAATAACCGATTTACCCAATTATGCCTTAAATTTTCAATTCGCAAGAAATCTTGCTCCTCAAGAGCATAGCCATCTCTACTTTGGCTTTAGCAGGATAAATATGGACGCCTCTCCCAATGCCTATTCGGCAATTATCGGAATAAGAACAAAAACAAACCCTAAAACATCTTTTGACCTTGCATATAATTGGTTAAAATTTGATAATATTAACACTAGGAATTATTATAAATTTTTGTTTCAAATATTTTTTTAAATTATGATTACACAATTACAAGAAAGCTTAGAAATGTTGGTAATGGTCTCACGACTATTATCTTCAAAACTTGATATATCCGAACTGCTCGCCACCATCATGAGGCTTGCTTCCAGAGTTGTGGGCGCGGAAAGAGCCTCTCTTTATCTTTTGGATGAAAAAACTCAAGAATTATATTTTGATGTAGCGCTTGGACTTCCCCAGACTGTTCAAAAAATACGCCTAAAAATGGGTGAAGGCTTAGCGGGAACTTGCGCTAAAGAAAGAACCTCCATAATAATGAATGATGTCGCCAGCGATAACCGACATGCCGGAAAAGTAGATGAAAAAAGCGGTTTTGTAACCAATTCACTTTTAACGTGCCCGATGATAATAAAAGGCAAAGCCATAGGTGTTGTTCAAGCTATTAATAAAATTGAAGGTGAGTTTACCGAAACCGATAAAAATAATTTTGAGGCCTTTGCCTCTCAGGCCGCCATTGCCATTGAAAACTCCAGATTATTCTCTTCAGTAAAAGAAGAAAAATCTAAAATGGAAGTGGTCTTTAAAAAAATAAAAGCGGCCGCCATACTTACAGACCCTAATGGAGAAATACTGCTTTTAAATGAATCGGCCAAACTTTTTCTTGAATTTGATAAATTTAAATTTACAAATATTAAAGAAGCTTTAACAAACTTTTCAATTAAACCGGGTTTTGATGAGATTACAGCTTCCGATAAACCATTAAATCCTTTTGAAGTTGAAAGAGAAAAGCCTAAAAAGTTTTTTATGGATGGTTCGGCGATAAAACTCATTACCAATAAAGAAAGTAAAAATCCGGGAATTGACGGCTGGCTTTGGCTATTATCGGATGTTACGACGCAAAGAATGGAAGCTTGCATGGCAAGAAACTTCCTGTCCTTAATATCCCATAAATTCAAAACTCCTTTAGCTTCAATAAACGGCTATGCTCAAATATTATCGGATGATGATAAGTCCAGTGATTTATCAAAAAAAGCCGCGGCAACAATTTTATCTCAAGGCGCGAAGTTAAACGGTCTTATAGAAAATCTTTTGAGTTTTGTAACCATTGACAATACCGATGATACTACTTTAAATAAAACTGAATTTGATATAACCGAATTGTTTGAAGAAATAATTAAAGAAGTTAAAGAGAAAATAAAAACGGAGCCCGAAGAAGTTTTAAATTTCAAATTGGTGACTCCTGAAAAAATAAGTCTGAAAGCGGATAGAAAATTTATAAAAACAGCCTTAAAACATATTGTGGAAAATGCTGTAAAATTCAATACTGCCAGGGAAAAACTGGTAATTCTGTCATCTCAATCTAAGGACAGCAATATTATGCTCTCTGTGGGCGACAATGGCCCGGGAATACCGCCGGAAGAATTGGAAAATGTTTTCAATAAATTCTATCAGGTTGAAGCTTCTTTTACAGGACAAATTGAAGGTTGGGGCATTGGCTTGTCATTCGCAAAAAGAGTGGCGGATATTCATAATGGAAAGATATTCGTTAAATCCCAATTGGAAAAAGGTTCCGCCTTCACCTTAAGACTCCCTAAAATATAAATCTTCTCACTATTCCGCCGCACACCTTTAAAAAATATATTTAAAAAATGCTGTAAATGGTTTATAAAGGTCTCCTTTATATGGGTGGGTAAAACATCCGCTATAATAGGGAGTGGACACTTTAATAAAAAAATAGATTAAAGCAAAGATTTACGGTGAACGATATTAGGTTTTTGACCAAGGATTTGGTCGTTCGCAGAGCTTTCGACACCTTATGTGACATAGCCACCTTGTTTGTAGCTCCTTCTACTACGAACAGCGAGGATGTTTGAAGACAAAAGCTATGTCTTTTGCCTAAGTTCCGGAGCTGGCGGAGAATCTGAAGGGAACATAACCCTACCACTTACTTATGGCGCTATAAGCGCCATCATAAAATATGCTTCGCAAGTAGGTGGTAGGGTAATTATAAAACCTGCAGGGAGTGAGCGTAAAACTTTGTGATAATCTTATACATAAGTTAAGAAACCATTTACGTTCTTTAATCTATACTCTACACATCTACGCAACCTTAACATTAGCTCCTACCCAAACAAAACCTTGAGGAACCACTATACATTGACACTTAGTGCTAAGAATAGAATCAGGCTGAGGTAAAATTGTAACTATCCCATTCGTCCAACTTACATAGCGTATATCTTCATCTGAAACCCATTCATAAACCCTTGGACCGATTCTCGGCATACTGCTCCAGACAACGGCGGTTTTCCATGGTATATCATTTACATCTTTAGAAAATTTAATTTCGGGTATTTTTTCTGAAAGCTCATCCATAAGTTTCTCCTTTGGCGCCACTCCCGCCAAAGGAGAAAGTCACCGGTCACATGTTTCAAGTTTCAAGTTTCAAGTTTCAAGTTTCAAGTTTCAAGTAACAAACAAGAAAAATAGAATCAAGTTTGCACCTTTTTTATGTAATTCCGCTTGTATCATATTTTCTATTCTTGCTTTCACATTAGCAGAGCAAGCTCTGCAACTACATTTTTAAGCCGTTTCTTGTGACCTGCAACCTGAGACCTGCGGTATGAGCCGCAATTGGCTCATACCTACTATGCGCCATAAATGGCGTATTGAGACGGACCGTACCCCGGATTCTGTTTTATGGAACCATTTATCTAAGCGGCCCACTTTGCGTTTTTCCCGAAGGAAAAGGGCAGGCGACCCATACGCATATTTGGCCTTGCACCAAGCGGGGTTTTCCATGCGCCGCCGGATTACTCCGTCGGACGGTGCGCTCTTACCCTTGCCCGCCGAAGCGAACAAACCCTCGCGAAGGAGGGGCACCATTTCACCCTTACCATTATCGCAAGCGATAATGGCGGTATCTTTTCTGCTGCACTTTCCGTATAAGCGGATATAGCCGCTTATCCCCGCTCTATGTCCGCTTAAAATTCAAGCGTAATTAAACGGGCACCCTGCCTTTGGAGTCCGGAGGTTCCTCTTCATTTACTTTAGCAAACAAAGCGATTCCTCATCCGTCTCAAAATTCAAATCAAAGAACTGTTTATTATTAATCTTAAAATAAATCGGACTGACTAAGTTTCTTAGTGTTTTCTTTTGAAACACTTTTCCCCAAACTTTGAGTTAAATTGGTATTATTTAAAATTTTATTTACCAATTTATCAGCATAAGTATTTTTCTCTCTGGGAATATGCTGTAAAACAATTTCTTTATATCTGGAAACTTCTTTTTGTATTTCTTGCATTAAATTAGCCAGGACTTCATTTTTTATTTTATATTCACCGCTAAACTGCTTAACCAAAAGTTCGGAATCTGAAAATATATGCAATGTAACCGCCCCCAAATGCCTGGCCGAAAAAAGAGCCAAATGAAGACCGCTATATTCAGCAAAATTATTTGTGCATTTACCCAGATACTTTCCCTCTTCCTGAAGAAGTTTCCCTTTTTCATCAAAAATAGCTACCGCACAAGCGCCATGGCCGGGATTACCTCTTGAACCGCCATCAATATAAACTTTAAATTTTCTATTTTCTTTCACCACAACCACCTCCTTTATTAGATATACTCCACCCTATTATCTGCTTGTGTGTCATTGACACACCTTTCGGTGTGTAAGCAGGTGGTAGGGTCATATTATTTTCCCTCGTCAAATACGGTTTTTTTTAAATATAGCATCCTCTGACAATTATCACATTCACCTAAAAAATCTTTTTTCTTAATATCTCCCACGCAGCTTGAAACAAGAATCATATTGCAACCACTGCAGAAAAATTTTTCCTCATCGTCCCTTACTTCCACAAGAGCATTCCCCCGCCGCGTGCGGATATGTTCATAGTGCTCCAGCATCTCTTCCTTGATTTTAGCAGCCAATTGCGCCCTTTCTTTAAGCATTGCTTCCTTTGAGGCTTCAGATTTTTTTCTATTAGCCTCAATTTCTTTCATCTTAAGAGAATGCGCCTCTTCATTTTTTTTAAACTCTTCACGGATTTCTTTATCCAAAACACTTGTTTTATCAAATTTTTCAAAAAGCATGAGAATATCGGTTTCAAGCGAGTCTCTACCCTCTTTATCTCTTTCTATTTCAATCATAAGAGCCTTAAAAGCATTATTCTCTTTCACAAGATTAAGCTCCATTTGATGTTTCCTTATATCCGCTTCCTTTTGCGCCACAGAAAGTTCTTTGTCTTTTTTTTCAACTTGAATTTGAGTGAGAAGATGCTTAGATTCTTCCATAGCGAGCTTTTTTTCTTCAAATCTTTCATTTATCGTATTTATTTCTTCAGGAAATAAATTAATTTTTCTATTAATATCGTCTATGGCAGAATCTTTTTCTTGAAGCTTCACCAATAATTTAATTTCCGTAGTATGAATCCCTGACATATTTATCTCCAACTTCAAAAATTGCCGAACTGCTAATTAATTCTTAATTTCAGTATACGCCATAATGCTCTTAAGTATTTGCTTTGTGGCTTTCGAACGATTTAAAGTATAAAAATGAATTCCCTTTACGCCATAATCCAATAATTGTAGGGATTGTTCCGTGGCATAATCCACACTAAACTTCATAAGAGAGTCTTTATCATCCGCGTATTTTTCAATATTTAACGCTAAAGCTTTCGGTATTTTCACCCCCATCATCTTGGTGAAATTAGCAAGCTGTTTATAATTGGTTATAGGCATTATGCCAGGAATTATAGGAATATTTATTCCCATCTGTGAACATTTATTCATGAAATCAAAATAGAAATTATTATCAAAAAAAAGCTGGGTTACGGCAAAATCCGCGCCGGCATAAATTTTCTTTTTAAGATTTAAAATATCTTCCTCTAAAGACAAAGCCTCGGGATGTTTCTCCGGATAAGCCGCCACGCCTAGACTAAAATCGCCCATCGTTTTTAAATCTTTAACCAATTCACAGGCATAAGTATAGTCACTATTGGTTTTAAATTCTTTTTCATCGGGTATATCGCCCCTTAAGGCCAAGACATTATCTATCCCTATTTCTTTTAACTCTGAAACAATTTCCCTTATTTCCTTTTTAATATGGGAAACACAAGTGAGATGTACCATAATTTCAAAACCGGTTTTTTCCTTCAACGCCTTTGACAAGCCAATAGTTTTATACGGAGCTATTCCGGTGGAAGAATTTGTAATGGAAACAAAGTCAGGCTTAAGCGCTTGTAAATCTTTTACGGTTGATTGAAGCCTAAGGGTATCTTTTTCGGTTTTGGGCGGATAAAATTCAAACGAGAATATTTTTCTTTTATCTTTTAATCTTTCTGTTATCTTCATAATAAAACCAAAGTGCGTAAGCTCATAAGAGCGTAAGTTTTTTTTACTTCCGCGCTTTCGCGCTACTGCCTTTTGCACTATCTTGGCACTCCCATTCTTGAAAATGGCCAATAGATGAACCAAGCTTTGCCTTTAACCAAATACTCCGGCACCGGACCCCAATATCTTGAATCACAGGAACGGTCACGATTATCTCCTAAAACCAAATAGTAACCTTTAGGAACTGTTACGGGGCCAAAATTATCCCTTACATATTCCGCGAACATTTTTCCAAGCATCCTTTTTTGCCAATATTTCTGATATTCAAAATTGGGAATTTTATCCGGAGATGGCGGATAACGATTAAAGCCATCCAAATATTGAGCATAACTCTTATCTGCAACTTGCTTATCATTTATATAAACAATGCCGTTTTTAACTTGAATCTTATCTCCGGGAAGACCGATAACTCTCTTTATAAAATCTTTTCCAAATTGCTTGCCGCCACATTGAACTTCTTTAGGATTGGAAGATGGAAATTTAAACACTATTATATCTTCACGCTCTACTTTTCGAAAGTTAAAAATTTTCTTCTTTGTATAGGGAATCCTAATGCCATAAATAAACTTATTTACAAATAAATGATCTCCCTCTAAAAATGTTGTTCTCATGGAACCTGAGGGAATTTTAAAAGCCTGCACCAGCAAATACATGACCACGGAAGCTAAAATCACCGCTGAAAAAACGGTTTCAGACCATTCCATATCGCTTTTTATCAGCTTATCCACCGTCTTGGCATCAAACTTCTTTTTTCGGCTTTTAAAAAAAACAAATAAGCCGGCAAGAATTGCCGCCACTAAACCATATATGATTTGCCTTTTTGAAAATAAAACAGCGGTTACAACTTCACCATGCCTATTGCCTAAACTTACAGAGAACATTATGGCGCCGGCAAAAAAGATAATGGCAAAAAATATTGCATGCCAAATTTTTGTAAACTTTTCAGAACTGAATTTTTTCTTATTTTTAAAATGGTACGACAATAACAAATGACTTCCCATAAGTATGCCTAGCCAAAAAAGCTTCTCTTCCATTGATATCTCCGTTTAAAAAAGTTTTTTACTATTCTTATTCATTCATTTTCAAAAGTGATAAAAAGGCTTCCTGTGGAATTTCCACATTCCCCAGCACTTTCATTTTCTTCTTACCTTCTTTTTGTTTCTGAAGAAGTTTTCTTTTGCGCGTAATATCACCGCCATAACATTTAGCGATAACATCTTTTCTCATAGCGGCAATTGTCTCTCGCGCTATTATTTTTCCGCCGACTCTGGCCTGAATGGCAATTTCAAACATCTGCCTATTGATAACTTCTTTTAATTTTTCACAAATTGCCCTGCCATTACTTTGAGCTTTTGATTTATGAACTATAAAGCTGAGCGCATCCACAACCTCTCCATGAAGTAAAATTTCTATCCTGGACATATCTGAAGATTTATAACCATGAAATTCATAATCAAAAGAAGCATAACCGCGTGAAACGGACTTAAGTTTATCGTAAAAATCTATTATTATCTCACCAAGAGGCAAAAGATACTCTATGATAATTTTTGTAGATGATATGTATTCAATTTGAATATGCTGACCGCGCTTTTCTTTGAGAAGATTTAAAATTCCTTCCATATAAGTCAAAGGACTTAATATAGAAGCTTTCACATAGGGCTCTTGAATATCATCTATATTGCCATACTCGGGAAATTCAGCCGGATTTGAAATTTCAACATATTTACTATCCTTGCGGCGGGTATCTTTGGCTTTAACACGGTAAACAACATTTGGATTAGTAGCTATAAGGGATAAATTAAATTCCCGTTCAAGCCGCTCCCTGACAATTTCCATATGCAACAAGCCCATAAATCCCAATCTAAAGCCAAAGCCCAAAGCTCTTGATGTTTCTCCTTGATATGAAAAAGCCGAATCATCTAGATTAAGTTTTTCTATGGCGGTTTTAAGCAATGTATAATCGGAACTATTTATGGGAAAAAACCCCGCGAAGACCACAGGCTGAATTTCCTCATAACCTTCAAACGGAATTACGGACTTACCTTTTTCAAAAACGGTATCGCCCATCTTAATTTCATGTATATCTTTAATCCCCGTTACGATATAACCAACTTCTCCCGCGTCAAGAGTATCGGCCTTGATAAGCTTGGGAGTAAGATAGCCGACTTCTTCAACTTTATAAACAGCTTTAGATGAATATAAAGAAACATTCATCTTGGTTTTTATTTTCCCATCTATAATTCTCACAAAAATTATGACACCTCTATATGCGTCATAATATGAATCAAAAATTAAAGCCTTTAAAGGTTTATCGATAGATCCTTTGGGACAAGGAATCTCCTCAACGATTCTTTCAAGTATGTCATAAGCGCCAGTTCCGCTTTTTGCGCTTACTCTGGTCGCAAGTGAGGGATCTTTTAAAATTTCCCAAATCTGTTCCTCAGTGGCATCAGCATCAGCATGTGGCAAATCTATTTTATTTATAACGGGAATAACTTTAAGATTTAATTTGTGAGACAAATGCGCATGCGCGAGTGTTTGAGCTTCAACACCTTGCGCGCCGTCAACCAAGAGAAGAACACCTTCACATGCGGCTAGCGCTCTTGAAACTTCATAAGAGAAATCCACATGTCCGGGAGTGTCTATAAGATTTAAAATATACTCTTCGCCAGCTTTGGACTTATATTTCATTCTCACGGCTTTTGCCTTTATGGTTATACCGCGTTCTCTTTCAAGCTCCATACCGTCTAAAAATTGCTCTTTCATTTGCCTTTTGGAAACCGTATCGGTAATTTCCATAAGCCTATCGGCCAATGTTGATTTACCATGGTCTATATGCGCTACTATTGAAAAATTTCTAATGTTTTTTATATTCATGTTGTTTAATCTATTTCTCTCTTGCACCGCTTTATTTTAAAGCTTCCAATACAGCGTCCTTAACTTCTTCCGATTTCCCCATTCCAAGCACATCTTGAGACATCAAAGATATCTTTTCAAAACTCATAGTGCATATTTTATGTTTCACCCTAAGATACATTGTCATAGGCACTGAAAGACTGTCAACACCAAGTCCTATTAAAATACTCATAGCTAAAGGATCAGATGCCATTTCTCCGCAAACCGAAACGGACTTGCCTTTTTTATGCGCGGACTGAATTACCACATTTATTAATCTTAAAACCGCAGGATGATAAGGATTATAAAGTTCAGAAACATAGGGATTCATTCTATCAACGGCAAGAACATACTGAACCAAATCATTGGTGCCAATAGACACAAAATCTATCTCATTCAAAAAAGCATCTACTGTAAGAGCCGCGGCAGGGGTTTCAACCATTATTCCCAAAGGCGGATCATTTTCCACAAGAAAACCTTCGTTTGCCAATTCATTTTTTACAACAGAACAAACTTCCTTAACAAATTGAATTTCATTAAGGGATGAAACCATAGGTATCATAATTTTTATATTATTTTCGGTATTGGCTCTATAAATAGCTTTAAGCTGAGTTCTCAACATATCAGGATGTTTTATAAAAAGCCTTATCCCGCGAAGCCCCATAAAGGGATTTTCTTCTTTTATTCCTTTAATGCCCAGATCAGCCACTTTGTCTCCACCTATATCAGCCGTTCTTATTATCAAAGTTTTTTTACCCACAGCTTTAGCCACCGATAAATAAGCAGCTTTTTGCTCCTTTATATCTGGAAAAGACTTGCGATTCATATATAAAGATTCAGTTCTAAAAAGACCCACGCCGTCAGTCTTTAAATCTTTTAAATCCTTCATATCGCTGGAAGAATCTATATTAGCCATTAAAGTTACTTTATGCCCGTCTCTCGTTACAGCCGGAACGCCTTTAAGCCGCTGAAAATAAGACTCCTCTTCATAAAGCCTGCCCTTTTCCTCTTTATATTTTTTAATAACTTCTTCAGTGGGAGATATTATTACCACACCTTGTTCGCCGTCTATTATCAAGCTATCGCCCTGATTTATTTGATGACTGATATCCGATAAACCCACAACAGCGGGGATACCTATACTTTGAGCGAAAATAGCGGTATGGCTTGTTTTATTTCCCAAATCCATACAAAAGCCCAAAATTTTACTGGACTCGCGAATATGCAAAGTATCTGAAGGATAAAGGTTATGAGCGACAACTATCACATCTTCTTTAAGTTTATCAAGCGTTGTTATTTCTTTGTGCACAAGATTTAAAATTATTTTTTTACCGACATCAAATAAATCATGCTTTCGCTCATAAAAGAATTCATCTTCTATTTTTTCAAAATCAGCGCCTGTTTTATCCAACACTTTGCTAAGTGCGAATTCCGCATTAACGCCTTTTTCAACAATAAGTTTTATAACTTCTTTTGTGATAAGAGGATCTTTCAATATAAGATGATGCACATCTATAAGTTTTGCATGCTGTTTGCCAAGCACGGTTAAAATCTTTTTTTTAAGCTTATCTAAATCCTTTTTCGTTTTATCCAAAGCATCTTTAAAACGTTTTACTTCAGCTTTAATTTTTTCCTTTGGAATTTCTTTCTGTTTAATCAGAATATTATCTTCTTTAATTATATGAGCCTTGCCTATCGCTATACCGATACTGGCAGCTACCCCTTTTTTAATTATCACCCTACCACCTGCTTAGCGGCATTAAGCCGCTTATTTATTTTTAAACTTTTTTTCATTCTATATTGTTTCCTCTAATGTATTCCACTTATTTATCGAAGGCAAATCTCCGATTTGCAAACAGGTGGCAGGGTCACCCGACCACCTGCTTGCCGCGCATCGCGAGGCCGTTGTATTTTTAAATCGTTCGAAGAACGATAAGTAGGTGGTAGGGTCATAACTATTCCTCATCAAATTTTCTCTCAAAAAGAGAATTTATAGCGTCTGACGCTTCCTTCTCGTCCTTACCATTTGTAATAATCTCTATCTCACTTCCAAAACCTGCCGCCAGCATCATTATTCCCATAATACTTTTGGCATTAATTTCCAGAGAATCTTTTACTATTTTAACATCACATTCAAATTCCGAGGCTGTATTGGCTAACATGCCGGCAGGTCTTGCATGTATACCTAAAGAATTTTGAATTTTAATAATTTTTTTTATCACCCTACCACCCCCTCAGTCCCGCCTATAGAGGGACTCAAAAAAATACAAATTAGAAATTTGTGAGGTGGTGGTAGGGTCATAATATCAGCGCTATACCTTCAATTTGTGAAATAAATACAACAACAATCGAAAAAACAATAACTGTTGCCAAAACAAGGAAAATAGATTTCTTCAATCGTCTAAATATAAGAAAAATCCCTATGGCGGCAATAACTAAAATAGCCTTAAAAATAAGGCCTTCAATTCCAAAATTTTTGTAATAATAAATGGAAGCTAAAACCAAAGAAAATATAAAAATTGAAACGGTTGAAATAAGGCCTATCCAACTAAGCCTTGAAATTATTTTAGGCCACGAAAACATATCCAGGCCACATAGCTTTTCACCGCCACATTCATAGCCGCATTTAAGACCTTCCCATCTAACATACAATGACACGCAAGTAATCAGAATAGCGCCGGAAACAGGACCTGCAAAAAGAATATAGATGGAAGCTTCCGGTTCCCCGTAATTTAAAAACCAGCCATAAAATCCCGCGATGGCCCAAACTATTAAACAAAGCATGCTGGCAATGGGAGTTAACCTTCCCCAAAATATTCTATCTCCTATGGAAGCAAAACTTGAAGCCAATGCCGACTTTATATTTACAGAGGACTTAATAAATTTTTCCTCTTCTTCTGTGCTTTTGGCGGAAGAAATTTTTTTCTCCATACTACAAATATTTCCAATTATAAAACCCGCCATATAAGGATGGGTATTAAAAATACCAAAATGCCTTAAAAAAGCCTTTTTGAAACGGGTGGAATCCGGCCATATCTTTTTTAAATGCGGCAACAAAGTAAAACAAAGACCGATATTTTGAAATCTTTCAAAATTCCATCCGCTCTGCAAAAAAAGCGATCTTAAAAAAATTTTTAATCTTAATTTTCTATCCATTAATCTTCTGCCTATTTACAACCTTTAGGCGACTTGCACCCAACAACTTGTCTTCTAAATTTTAAAATCAAAGCCGTTAAAACAATCCATGGAACTAAAGAAAACGCCAAATCAGTTATGGGAAACACTACCCTGAAATTACAAAATTTGGCCAATATTTTAAAAATCAAAGAAAATAATATAATAAAGGTGGCAGAACTTGCGCTTTCCACTATAAAGGTCTTCGCTATCCAATAATTTATTTTAAACCGGTTATCCTGTATTTCCTCTTCCATTATAGCGTTCCATAAAGATCTCTTTCTCCTAAGAAAGGATTCAATTTTTGAGTAAAACACGCCGGCAAAAATAGCTATAAAAAAAGCCAAAGACATATTTTGAAATGAATGAGCATAAAGTAAAACCGCAATACTTGAGGCTATAAGACCATTGGGCGGCACAACTCCGCCTAAAGGCAAAAAATCAGAATAAATTAATTCAATAAGAATACCCATAATGGCTCCCTCAACCGGACAACCGTTAAAGGAACCTATCAAAACTCCCATAAAAGTAGGTCTTGAGAGAAAAAATTGTCCAAATTGACCATTATCCAGATGGAAAATTCCACCTATTAGGCCGGATATAATTATTCTTATTATTTCCATAATTAATTTAAATTAGAAATCAGATAAATAAGGACGCTCCTTATAAATCTTGCTTCTTCGCTTTATCTCACTCCATATTTATAACTTTCATAATATCCACTGAACTATCACTTGACACGCCTCTACCTTCAATTTTAATCCCCCGGCTAAATATATCTTTAAAATA
The DNA here is from genome assembly GCA_964534135.1 of uncultured Elusimicrobiaceae bacterium. GTDB lineage: Bacteria > Elusimicrobiota > Elusimicrobia > Elusimicrobiales > UBA9959 > JAKLQJ01. Next base: position 16,649 of record CAZHQC010000035.1, read on the forward strand.
GTCGCGATCTTCCTTACTAAGAAAAATAGCCCGGCCTATGGATTGATTTTTTCCCGCGGAATAATGCATACCGCCAATATTTAATTCGGAAATTTTTATACCGCCATCCAATAATTGAATAACCTGTTTAAGTCCCTGAAATAAAACAAGGATATTAATTTCACTTTTAAGAGCTGCAGGGGAATACTTTATAGCATCTTCAACTGACATTATTTTCAAGTCAATATCATCAGGAGTCGCAAATCTCATTATAGCGCACCTGGTGTCATCTGAAACCAGTTCATCTGAAACCACCACAACCTCAGCAATATCAAGATTAGGAATCCAAGATTCCACAATCTGTCCATGTATCAATCTATCGTCTACTCTTACTAATTTAAAACCCATAAAATCTCCAAACAACCGCTATTCGCTGTTTTTAATTTTCACTTTATATCTCTTATAGTTTAACCAGTAATTTTTTAACATCACAAATGGATTTTTTTCCGTCATCCATTATTTTTTCAACCAATTTATCAAAGCCCAATGTTTTCCTATAAGAAAAAGCTGAGGTCAACATATTTATATTTAAGCCGCATATAACGGCTGCCTTAGGAATATCTTTAACAATGGGAAGCACTATATTCATAGGCGTTCCGCCGGGCATATCGATAAGAAAAATAAAACCGTCCCCTGATTTCATTTCTTTAATGGAATAATGCACGCTTGAGCACATTTCTTCAAGCGATAAACGCGAGGAAACTGAAATGTTCTTCACACCTTTCTTTTGCTCTCCTACGATATGTTCCGCCGCTTCTATTAAATAAGCTCCAAATTCTCCATGGGTCATTACTATTATGTTTATCATTGAATAATCTTCCTTATGTCTCTATGATGTTCAGACACTGAAAAACCGAATTTTTCCATTTTCTTAGCTATCTGATTGGAAATATATACGCTTCTGTGCCTGCCACCCGTACATCCTATCGCTATGGTTAAATAGGATTTCCCCTCTTTAATATACAATGGAATCAAATCTTTTATTTGATCCGAATATCTTTCAATAAATTTTTTCAACATCGGTTTGGACTGCAAATAGATCTGCACTCCTTTATCAAGCCCCGTTTTCTTTTTAAACTTGGGAATATAGTTAGGATTAGGCAAAAACCGGACATCCATAACAATATCAGCATCCAAAGGAATACCATATTTAAACCCGAAAGATGTAATGGTTAAATTCATTTCTTCAGAGCGTTTTAATTCAAGCGCCGCTGAAATTATTTCTTTCAATTCACCTAATGTGAGTTTTGAAGTATCGACAACCTTATTTGATTTAATTTTAATATTGGAAAGAATTTTTCTTTCCTGTTTTATCGCGGAAGTTAAATTTTTACCGAGAGGATGTTTATGCCTTGTTTCCGAAAATCTTTGCAATAAAATAGTATCTGCGGCATCAAGAAATATTATTTTACAATCAATCCCCAGTTTAACCAAATTCTCAAGCGATGACACAAAACCTTTTAAATATTTCCCCTCTCGAATATCCATCCCCAAGGCCACATTTTTAAGATATTTTTTTGTGTGCAGCAACTTGGCAAAAAACGGCATAAGATCGGCGGGAAGATTATCAATGCAATAAAATCCAAAATCTTCAAAACATTTAAGCGCCTGACTTTTACCCGCGCCGGACATACCTGTTACAATAAAAACTTTAATCTTGTCCATATTTGTTTTTTTCACCCTACCACCTGCTTAGCGGCATTAAGCCGCTTACTTATTTTTAAATTTTTTTTCATTCTATATTGTTTCCTCAATGCGCTCCACTTGTTTATCGAAGGCAAATCTCCGATTTGCAAACAGGTGGTAGGATCATAATTATTTCCGTTTCATCTTTTTAATCAAATCTTCATTGAACTTTTTTGCCGTGATATGGCCCTGGTTTTTTAATCTTTGATTTAAAGCGGCCACTTCAATTAAGATTGCCAGATTTCTACCGGGCGTAACCGGCACACGCAAAGACGGAATACAAACATCCAGAATATTAATAGAATCGGAAACAAGACCCGTTCTGTCATAGTTCTTCAGATTAATCACATTTTCAAGAAAAACTTGCATCTCAATTATCGATTGATCCATAGTAGCGCCAATACCGAAGAGAAGCTCTATATCTATTATCCCCAAGCCTCTAACTTCCATATAATGACTGATATTCTTGGGAGAATGCCCCATCAACATATAGCCTATTCTTCTTTTGACTTCCACCACATCATCCGCGATGAGAATGTGCCCTCTTTTTAAAAGTTCAAGAGCGCATTCGGATTTTCCTACGCCGGAATCGCCTTGTATAAGCACTCCCAAACCATAAACATTTACAAGCACGCCGTGAAGATGTGTAGTGGCGGCCAGCCTATCATCCAAAAATATGGTAAGTTCTCTTATAAACTGAGCCGTAGGCATGGAGGTTACAAGGAGAGGAATTTTTGCTTTTTTTGCGGATTCTTTGAGAGCCCTTGGAGGCTTAAGTCCGCCCGTAATAATAATACAAGGCACATCATCATTTGAGAACATCTTGTCCAAATTTTTTTTGATATCGCCCATCTTACTCTTAAGGCAAAAAGCATGCTCACCTTGACCTATTATCTGAATTCTCTTGGATTTAAATTGTTCAAGATGGCCCGCAATGGCAAGTCCGGGACGGTTTATGACACTGGCAACAATTTCCCTTGATAAGTAGGATACCCCAATAACTAACTTAAGGTCTAAACCTTTACCTCTAGACCTTAATAAATCATTTACGGTTAAACCTTTTTGATTTGAAATCTCCCGAACCATTTTCCCTTCTTCACAAAAAATTCACGAACTTAGTTATAAACAGCTATGAACAATAATCCAATTAAAACCTTAGAAAAAAAATGTTTTCAATAAAACTTCACAGGATTCCGCTCAAAAATCTCGATCTTTTGGCCGAGAAGCTTTATTTTTCAAAGGCTGAAGAAGGCCGTAGCTATCATCCAATCTTTTAAAAACCACTTGCATTTGGCTTGAAGTTTTATCCATGAAGAAAAAGAAGTTATAGCCGGTTTTTTCCATTTCAAATACAGCTTCTTCAATATGCATAGGCTTGGAAGAAACATCTTTAATAACAGACACTTTTATTTGAGGCCCGACAACGGCTGAAAAATCCGAAAAGTTATTACTTTTATGCGTTCTGTGGCTTTTGGTTTTCCCTTTGTATTTCTTCAACTGAATTTCAATCTTACTCATAACCTTATCTATGGAAGAATACAAATCGCTGCTTGAAGCGCTCGCCTTTATTGTTTGATGACCAACATGCATAATAACTTCAGCATTGTGAATCTTTTTTTCCACAGAAACAATGGCTTGTGTCCATACGATATTATCAGCATATTCTTGCATTTTCTCAATCTTAGCTCCGATGAAATCCTTTATCGGCTTTGTAAGTTTCATTTTTCTCGCTACCATGTGAATTCTCATAATTAGTCCTCCGCTTTAATGTGCTCATAAATAGATATATGTTAACTATATTATTATATAAATAATACGGTAAGCGGGGAAGAGCGAAAGCGGGAGGCACATTCAAGTCGCTAGTGCAACAAATCCATTAAACACTTCTGCCGGTGTTT
>CAZHQC010000036.1:0-20168 GCA_964534135.1 uncultured Elusimicrobiaceae bacterium
CACCTGTACACTAATTAACGGCATTATCTGTATACTTTAGAAACGGCGTTAACATGAACCGAAAACGGTACTTTCGGTACTGCGTCAAAAGCTATGTTCCCCACGAGTGTGGGGATGAACCGTCTAATGTTAAACCTGATACAGCCGCCAAAGAATGTTCCCCACGAGTGTGGGGATGAACCTTTTTTTATCTTGTTTTGAGTTTCTCTGAATACATGTTCCCCACGAGTGTGGGGATGAACCGAAGCTGAACAAAATTGTAAAAACTTAACTGCTATGTTCCCCACGAGTGTGGGGATGAACCGATGTACACATAAAGTACGCTGCTTAGCTTTCAATGTTCCCCACGAGTGTGGGGATGAACCGTGAACTTTCAAATTGGATAACTAGACCAGTTCTAATTAATTCAAAATTTATTTTTAACCCCGCGGGTTTACCCAATTCGTTCCCGCATAAGAAATTTGCCATTCTGTCAAATTTCCGAGGCGAGAAAGAATCTGTTTTATTTTTTTATTCCTTCAAAGTCCGGCATGAAAACATGTTTTTAATTTTAATCTCTTGAGAGCCCACCTTGAAAAATAGCAGTTTGACTGCTATAATTGAAGTATGATAAAAAGAGATATCTCAAAATTATTAAATCTTTATCTTAAAACATTTCCAATCACGCTTATCGTCGGCCCAAGACAAAGCGGAAAAACGACTTTGGTGAAAACTCAGTTAAAATCATGGACTTTTTTTGATTTGGAAAAAATTTCCGATTATAACGCTGTTTCCTTTGATATTGAAAACTTTTTTGATTCGAACTCTTCCAAAATAGTGCTTGATGAAGCCCAAAGATTGCCTGAGCTATTTTCTACTTTAAGATCGGTTGTGGATAAAAACAGAAAGAATGGAAGATATGTTCTTACCGGTTCCGCCAGTCCTTCCTTGCTAAAAGGGGTAAGCGATTCTCTCGCCGGAAGAATAGGAATAATAGAATTAACTCCTTTTGGAATTTCGGAACTTCAAGGTATTGCCAATCATGAAAAGAATAGATGGTTTTTCGGCGGATATCCTCCGCTTTATCATTTAAAAAGTGACAGACAAAAAACTGAATGGCTTGAAGCTTATATTTCAACTTTCGTTGAGCGGGATATTATTTCTTTTGGCATAAAAATTCAGTCAGCGCGATTTAGAAAGTTTATTTATATGCTTGCGAACACTCATGGCGGAATACTTAATGCAATGAACCTTTCCCGCTCTATGGGAATTTCACAGCATACCGTTGAATATTATTTGAATGTGCTTGAAAACGCTTTTATCATCCGAAGGCTTTATCCTTATTTCGCAAATATTAGCAAAAGACTTGTAAAAAGCCCTAAACTGTATATAAGAGATTCCGGCCTATTTAATCATTTATCAGGATTAAGAAAAAAAACGGATATGGAATGTTTTGATAAACGCGGAGCGTCATGGGAAGGCTTTATTATTGAAGAAATTATTAGACTTGCTTCTCTTAAATATACTAAGCCGGGAGTTTATTATTGGCGCACTTACGCGGGGGCTGAAGTGGATTTAATTATTGAAACAGGACTTAATAAAAAAATTGCGATAGAAATTAAACTCGGAAATATTGTCAAAACAGGTGAATTAGCCGGCATGAAATCTTGCATGTCGGATTTAAAAATAAAAAATGCCATTGTGATTTACACCGGAGAACAAATAGTTAAAATAGGCGGCGGAATACAACTTATTCCTTGGTCCAAATTTATTAAAAATCATAAAAAATACCTTTGATTTTTTAAATTTAAGAGGGGAAAATCAAGCGCGCGAGGACAAGCCGTAACCGAACATTTATCCAACCTCTTTCTAACCTCCGAGGTTCTTCCACCATACTGCAACAGCGGACAGACTGCAAGAAAACTATGTTCTGCCGTATCAAGCACTATGTGCGTTAAACGGTGAAACCACACTGAACCTAACCTCGGAGATATGTATACCCTTTCTGCTCATCTGAGGAGGAAAATACTTGAAGATTATTTCCTAATTCCTTCCAAGTCCAAAAAGAAGGCGTATTCAAAGGCCACAAACTTTAAACTTTCAAATCTTCCTCTTTCATAATATCAATCCGTTTATAAATCGGGTAATTAGGATTTATCATAAGCGGGGTAGGTGGGATATCTACATAAAAATATGCTGAATGATGGTGACAAAGATTTTGCGGCTAACGATATTAAAAAACCCACAAGGAGTGGACTGGACTTTCAGAGGTTTACTGCGGACACCCATAAGTGTTCAAGTGAGCGTAAAAATTTGCCACCATAAATTTTTCCTACTTCTTTATTCCTTCCAAGTCCGGCATGAAACCATGTAACAAAGATGAGAAAACTCTCAAACAAACTGAATGGAGTTCCCTATGTCCTATTTTGCAGAGTATTTCAGATAAAACATATGATCACTCATCTCAAAATTGGTTATATCTATCCAACCGGATAGGATTGGCAAGAACATATCGGGACTCAATGTGATTTCAAGCGCATTAACATCAATCTTGCGCATAAAAATATACGGCTTAAGTTCCTTAGATCCCATGATCGCGGATATGGTCTGCTTTATCATTGCGGTTTGCAAACGCTCCGTGCTCTGCACCCAGTCTGGTATTGAAGGCAAACGCCTTTTCTTGATATAAACGGCATTGATTATAATTTTTTTTATCTCAATTCTGATCGTATTGGGGCTAGACATACGAGGTTCCAGAATCGCGGTGAAAGCCGCATATAAAGGCCAACCGGCAATAGGGACTGTAAGTTTGGTGTTGACCTTGCCTGATACGCTCATTTGTGAGTATGCCGGACTGCCGAAAAGTATTCCTCCGGAAACGCCGTTGTTTACGGAAGAAAAATCCATATCCGAGTTTGAATACTTGCTCAGTATCCCTGTAATATCACCGTCTCCTATGACTACATTGTAATCCCGGTTCAATATAAGACCGGCGGTATCCTCATTGCCAAAAGAGAAAAGAAAATCTGTTTCAGTAAGATAAAAGCCGCGCAGGTCATAGTCGGGCATAAGCGCGGAAATGAAATTCTCGGACAGGACAGCGTAAAAAGTCCGGTCTGATTTGTTGTATGACAAAGTCAATAAGTTTTCGTTTGTGGGCATGTTTTCCGGCCTGTGCGTCGCAGAAAACTCAGTCATTGCCTCATTGACTGAATTCACGGTAATCTCGCCTATTTTATTTATCAGTCCTTTTTTACCGTCGAGATTAAGTGTTTTCATAAGAGTGTCCAGCAAAAATTCGCTTATCCCAAAATCAACCTTGCTGATTTTGAACGCGACGGTGTTTTTTTCCGCCAGATAAGGTTTTATATACAATGTAGGATGAAGATCGAATGGCAGTTTGTAATTGGACAGCTTAAGCGTGTTTTTTTTAACAGTCAGCATAGGCTTAGCAGATTTGATTGTTTTTATTTGGCTTTTGGCAGAAGTACACAACTCGCGTAACATCTTATCTACCAAGGCCACCGGCACTTTGCCCGCAACGGCAAAGTTTTTATATTCTGTTCCCCGCTGTGAGCCTATATCTACAATCGCCGAAGCCTTACCGATAACAGGTTCCGGCACGGAAATATCCATGCTGTGATTCATATTTATATCGGTTAAATTATCAACCCCAAAAACTGAATATTTTTCAATACTTGAGGCATGGGTATGAAAGAGTAGCACAAAAAAAATTGCCACTATTGCTGTTAAAACGGTAAATTTTTTCATATATATCATTCCTCAAAATCTGAATTTATACTTTTATTCACTATCATATACATACCAGCCAAATCTTGAATTGTCAATACCCCGGCATACCCCGGCAGATTATTCCATGCAGATTATGCTAATAATTCAGCAATCATTCACAAGATCGCAGGGGAAACATAAAAAGCCAATCTTTTTGCCATGTCCAAATTCCATATCAAATTTTAGGATTAGAATATTGTAAAAAGTTGATTATATGACTTATTTTTCCATAGATATTCCGGGTAGGCGGACACAGGTATGATTCAGATTAGAAACACTTTGAGGAAAAAGTTGGGCATTTGGTTGGAGTTTCTATTAATTTTAACAATGGTTCAAAATTTTGAAACAGCCCAATGTAAGGCTCGGGAGAGTGGATTGAAACTACACGCTCCGCCATAATTAAACGCATACAAAAAACGCCTTTTGCCTGCATTAGAATTCCACCTCCGAGATTCCCGCAAGAAAACTATGTTCTGCCGTATCAAGCACTATGTGCGTTAAACGGTGAAACCACACTGAACCTAACCTCGGAGGAGGAAATAGTTATTTCTTTATTCTTTCCAAATCCAACATGAAAGCATATTCAAAAGCCACGAGCTTTAAACCTTCAAATCTTCCTGTCTTTCCGCCATGCCCCACTTCCATATCGGTCTTGAGCATAAGAATATTATCATCTGTCTTCATATCCCTTAATTTTGCGGCCCATTTGGCAGGTTCCCAATATTGTACCTGTGAATCATGTAAGCCTGCGGTTATAAGCATATTCGGATATTTTTGAGCTTTAACATTGTCGTAAGGAGAATAAGAAAGCATATAGTCATAATACTTCTTTTTATCGGGATTACCCCATTCATCATATTCACTGGTAGTGAGGGGAATATCGGTATCAAGCATAGTGGTTACAACATCCACAAATGGAACTTCCGCCAATATGCCATTATATAAAGAAGGAGCCATATTGCTTATCGCGCCCATAAGTAAACCTCCGGCGCTTCCGCCCTCGGCATAAACATGTTGCGCTGAAGTATAGCCTTTATTTATCAAAAATTTCGTAGCGTCAATAAAATCATAAAAAGTATTTTTCTTTTTTAAAAGTTTCCCGTCATCATACCAATGCCTACCCATTTCAGAGCCGCCTCTTATATGAGCTATGGCGCAAATAAAACCTCTATCCAGTAAAGTTAATCTGACAGAACTGAAATAAGGGTCTGAATTTGAGCCATAAGAACCGTATGAATATATATGAAGCGGATTCTTTCCATTTTTAATCATTCCCTTTTTATAAACAATAGAAACGGGAACCCTAACTCCGTCCCTGGCTTTTAGCCAAAGTCTTTTGGAGATATAATTTTCAGGCCGAAAATCTCCCAATACCTCCTGCTGTTTTTTCAATTCCTTTTTTCTTGTCCGCATACTATAATCATAAACGGAATCCGGCGTAGTAAGCGATTCATAAGTAAATCTTAAAACTTCACTGTCATACATAAAATTAGTACCAACTTCCGTCATATAAGCGGGATCATTAAACTTTATATTATGTTCTTTCTCGGTTTTTCGATTTATTATCCTCAAATTCCCAAGCCCGTTTTTCATTTCCTTTATAACTAAATATTTTTTATACACGTCTATATACTCCACAAGAACATCTTTTCTATGAGGAATTATATCTATCCAATCAGACTTATCGGTTTTATTTTTTGGGCAAACTGAAACCTTGAAATTTTTTGCTTTATCATTATGCGTTATATAAAACACATCGCCGCCATCATCTATATCATATTCCAATTTTGGCCGGCGCGCATAAAAAAGTTTAAACACTCCCGTGGGTTTGTCAGCTTGCAAAACTCTATATTCCGATGAAAGTGTCGCGGCAATACTCATAAAGATATATTTATCCGTTTTTGATTTCGAAAGACTTATATCAAAGGTGTCATTTTTTTCAAAAAAGATTTCCTTATCTTTTTTTTCGCCCAAAACATGCTTAAAGACTTTTTCCCAACGAAGAGTCTTAGGATTTTGCTTAACATAAAAAACCGTCTTATTATCGTTCGCCCAAATTAAATTTCCCGTAGTATTTGGAATCTTTCTTTCGAGGATTTTTCCCGTAGTCAAGTCTTTAAAATAAATTGTATAAAACCTTCTACCTTTGGTATCAACGGCAAAAGCTATCATTTTATGATTAGATGAAACTTTGGGAAAATGCACATTACAAAAAGCCTGTCCTTTTGCTATTTTATTTACATCCAAAATTATTTCTTCTGAGTTGTTCAATGATTTATGCTTTCTGGCATAGATAGGATATTCTTTTCCTTTTTCGTAACGGTCATAATAATAATAATCGTCATATTTAAAAGGAACGGAAGAATCATCTTTCTTAATTCTTGATTTCATCTCAACAAAGAGTTTTTTTTGGAATTTATCCGTATGTTTCATTAAGGAAGCGGCATAAACGTTTTCCGCTTTTAGATATTTTATAACCTTTGGATTTTTTCTCTCTTTAAGCCAATGATAATCATCCACTCTCTCATGCCCTAAGTGTTTCAGACTATAAGAAATTTTTTCAGCCGAGGGGGGCTCAAGCGCTTGAATCAATTTCGAAGGAAAACTCATAAAAAAAACTCCAATTAAAACGAAACCTTTGATGAAATTTTGCATTAAATATTTTCTCTAAATACCTATTCTTGAGAGCAAAACACATATCTCATTCACCACTTGAACAAGCTGAGGATGTGAAGCCTCAAAACTTTTAACCGAATGCTCCAACCCATCTATGGATAAATCCTGAAGTTCGGAAACTTTCTTATCTCTACCCGCTTCATGAAAAGCAGCTTCGGCAAAATGGGTTAAACTTTTGGCATCCTCAGCCTCATCTTGATTGAGAGAGGAAACTTCCGTTTTCAGTTTCTCAAGCAAATGAACAAGTTCAGCCTTATTCTTGGGATTCTGGGTTTCAATTTTACTGCTGATCTCTTCAAGTCTTTTAAGAGTATCCTTAAGCATAATATTCTCCTTATAAAGGCAATAAATACATTGCCGGTTTAAAGTTTAGAGAAAACATTTTATCTTTATTTCTTACTGCTCTTTAATTTCTCCCTGTGTAACTTTGTTCACGGGACTAAAATCCTTGGAATCTTTCAATCTAAAGATTGTACAGATTCCTAAGGGTGATTTCTCTTATGCTATAATACTATTTTGAACGCTATTTATACAGCCATATGAAAACACCAATCAAAATTTTTTCCGAAAACCTCCCAAAACCGCGACGTAAAACGATTCAATATATATTGGGAACTCTATGTAAACAAAAGAAATTAACTCTTGCGACTGTGGAATCTTGCACAGGCGGACTAATCTCAAAAATGATAACCGAAATTCCCGGCAGCTCCGCTTATTTTAAAGGCGGATTAACAGCATATTCAACTGAAATAAAGCTTAATGTGCTTGGGGTGACTAAAAAAACAGTATCTTCTTTTGGCGCTATTTCTCGCGAATGCGCTTTTGAAATGGCCGTGCGGGCAAAAAAAATTTTTAAAACCGATTTTGCAGTATCAACAACAGGTATAGCCGGCCCTAGCGGAGCGACACCTGAAAACCCCATCGGTCTTGTATATTTCGGCTTAGCCGCGCCTAAGAAAACAAAAACTTATAAACGAATGTTTAAAGGGGAGAGAAAGCATATTCAAAGACAAGCTGCGACTTTTGCTTTAAATTTGATTTTAAAAAACATAGAATAAACTGCTGAAGTGCAGATTACCTTACAAAGGATACTCCAATGAAAAACTTTAAACAAACAAATCTCTTAATTTTAGCGACAATTATGTGCGTGGCCATTGCTTGCGCGAAGGAAAATAAAGAAACGGAAAAAACCAATAATTCAAAAAAAGAAACTCAAGCATCTGTTTCAAAAGAAAAAAAGACAACTAAAGAAAAAATTTCCAAAACAGTTAAACCCGTAACTCCGTATCAAAAAAAAGACACATATTTTTCTCTGCCAAACAGAATTGAGGGGGAAATAGACTTGGCAAACTACGCGGGAAAACCAGTTGCTTTGATTTTCTTTGCCAATTATTGTCCTTACTGTAAAAAAGCCGCGCCCTTTATGAAAAAAGTTTATGACACTTATGATGAAAAGGGGCTTATTGTTTTAGGAATCAGCGTTGATCCCAACAAAGAAACAGCCACTAAATATGCTCATGAACAGAAACTAAATTTTCCCATTGCCTATGCCGGCGCGGAAATATCAGCGCAATATAAGACGCGGGGCGTACCTTATATATTTGTGCTTGATAAAAACCATGAAATTATGGAATTTTGGGCGGGTTATGATGAATCTTATGATACTCCAATGATTGAAACTATTGCCGAAGCCATAGCCAAATAAACTCTCGGAATATAATAACTTTAATTTTTATTTACCAAAAAAAGATTCATATAAAGCGGCGAATTCCTTTTTGTATTTTCGCGCCAATCTTTTGGTAGGCCTGTATTTTATTTTAAGAAAATTCATATACTTGCCATGAATCCTAAAATTAAAATGCAAATGAGGGCCGGTAGACATCCCTGAAGTGCCGACATATCCCACAACCTCACCTTGTTTAACTCTTTTTCCAACTCTTAAGCCTTTGGCATATCTGCTAAGATGACCATATTCACTGCTATAGCCGGAACTATGTTTGACTGAGACAAATCTGCCATAACCGCCTTTCCAGCCTTTAAATGTAACTCGTCCGCTCGCAATGGCTGAGGCCGGAGTTCCGGTAGGCGCGGCATAATCTATACCTAAATGAGGCCTGACATATTTTAAAATGGGATGATATCTTCCACGGCGCGAAAAATAAGAAGAAATTCTTCTATATTGCAAAGGCGCTTTAAGAAACATACTTCTCATGGACTGGCCTTTTTTGTTGTAATAACTGTCTTTAAATTTGACAGCCGTTTTTTTACCCGCCACTGAACCTTGATAACTCGCGGCGAGAATTTTTTTGTCAATTATTCTGCCTTTATCAGTTTTTTTAACTTCATAAATTACAGTGTATTTATCATTCTTTCTCACTTCCGTTAAAAAATCCACGGTCCATGAAAAAACATCGGCAAAATCCAAAATCGTCTCCGCAGGAACGGTAGGTATCATTGAATTCCACAATGAAGAAGATATAATTCCTTCAGATCTTAAAATTTCTGAAGTTACTTTTACCGGTTTAACACTTCCTACAAAAGCTTCTCCTTTTCTAAAAACCAAGTAATCTTTAAGTTTTCTACGGATGCTCACATACTTAACAATACCGGAAGTTGACGTTATTACCGAGTATTCATCATTAGGTTTTAAACGTCTTAAATTAAAAAACTTGGAATAGGCCTTACATATTTTAAATTTCTCCTTTTCGGAAAGCCCGAACCCGTATAAAGCGTCATTAAGGCCGGTTTTGAATGTTCCCGTTGAAATTATAAGGGAATTAACTCCGGTCATTTTGGCAAGTTTTATATTCTCGGTATAGCGATATACCGAGAATAATATCATAGCTATCAATATAATACCGAAAGCAAGCGCAAGCTGTTTAATCTTTTTTAAGTCCATTATTTTTCCTTATTTCAGAATTATTCTCAGTTAACAATATAAATATTCATCCACCAATTTCTTGATTTCATCTTCCTTGCCATAAAGAGTTGCACTCAAATTCTTATCATCATAACTTTTTAGTCTTTTTACTGTTGACTCTATAACAGAAGATGAAAATACGCCATATTTTTCATATACAGCTCTATCCGCTTTAAGAGTATCGGCGGACTCATAACAAGAAGTGGGCAAACTGTCGAATTTTGCATTTCCTTTTTTCAAATTTTTATCCACAAAAAATTTCTTGGAAACCTCAAGACTATTTTTCATTTCAAAACCATGTCTCGCGGCAACACAAAGCCCCGCAAGAAATAAATGAATATTTGCCGAACCATCGGCAGATCTAAACTCTACCGTCTGGCCATGGTCAATTTTAAAATTCACATTGTTTATCCCGGGATTAATTTCACCTGCCATATTACCGGCCTTAATCCAACTGAGGGGAACTCTGACAAGAGCGGCCCTGTCACGAAAACCCCAGCATATTTTAGTAGGAGCTTCTTGATGCGGCACAAGACGAAGATAGGAAGTTGGAACCGTGTTGCCAAAGGCGGTAAGAGATTTAGCTAAAGTCATATAACCGTTTATTATTTTTTTAGCTCCAAAACTTAAATTCTCTTTTTCAATCATCACATTTTTGCCATTTTTAACAAGGCAAGTGTGAAAATGAAGCCCGCTACCCGCATGACCGACGGAAATTTTAGGAGCAAATGAGATTGTAACTCCGTGTCTATAACCTATGGCGGAAAGCATCCACTTGGCTATAGTTAATTGATCCGCGGCATCAACCGCATTAACGGGTAAAAATTCAATTTCCTGCTGAATCATCTCATCCTCTTGGGTTCGGATAAACCCAACTTCGCTATGACCGTATTTTACTTTTCCACCCGCGCAGCTTATGGCATCCATGGCTTCACATCTTAAAGCTTCCCATTTCGCAAAGGGATAAGATTCATGATAACCCCTTTGAGCATTCATGGGATAAAAAGAATCTTTAGGCGCTATGACATAATATTCAAGCTCCCCTAAAGCATGAAATTCATGGCCCGTTATTTTTTTAAAAACTTTTTCAGCCCGACTTAAAATATTTTCCGGAGAACTTTCAAAAGGTCGGCCTTCAGGCGTATAAAAAGCGCAAAGCAATTCTAAGGTGGGAATTTCGGAAAATGGATTTATAAAAGCGGTTTTATATTTTGGCACAACATATAAATCACTTGACGAGGCGTCAATATTTTTGAAAAGACTGGAACCGTCAACTCTTTCTCCCGCGGAAAGCACTCTCTCCAAATACTTGGTGTCCGAAATGGAAAAATTAAGAGTTTTCAATTTACCATCGCCGCCGACATATCTAAAGTTAACCATCCGTATATCATTACCCTCAATAAATTTGATTATGTCTTTCTTTGTGAAATTGCAAGGATTTTTATTGAGATACTTGGCTACTTTATTAGCTTGTATTTTCATGATTAATCTCCGATTTCCTACTTACCTTAGTTGAAACAGGCTTGAATAAAGATAATAACAAGTTTAAAAGCGCCAAATCAATAATTAGTATAAGGACATTATTCTTACGCAACTTTATTTTGTTTTCCTTAGCCGAACTGTGCTATAATGACAAAGTATTTTACACTTTCTCGTCGTTATTATTTGAAACTGACAATTTTAAGGTGGCATCAACTATGATTAAAGACATGTATGAAGGAGTGGTATTTGACCTTGACGGAGTAATCACCAAAACAGCGAAACTCCATTTTCAAGCTTGGAAATCAATGTTCGACAGTTATTTAAAATTACTGGAAAAACGAGATGATTCAGAGTTTAAAGAATTTACACATGAAGATGATTATTTACCCTATGTCGACGGGAAACCGCGCTATGAAGGAGTAAAAAGTTTTCTTAATTCCCGCCAAATAGATTTACCTTTTGGCGATGTAAATGACGCGCCCGATAAAGAAACCGTCTGCGGTTTGGGAAATAAAAAAAATGTGGAATTTGTTCAATATTTAAAAGACGGTAAAACGGAAGTTTATCCCAGCACTATAAAATTTGTAAAAGAACTGCTAAAAAAAGGCATGCGAATCGGTGTGGCCTCTTCATCAAAAAACTGCGCCGATATATTAAATTACGCCAAGATAAGCGACTTGTTTGAAACCGTAGTTGACGGAAAAGTCTCCGCTAAACTCGGTTTAAAAGGTAAACCTGAGGGAGATATATTTGTTAAAGCCGCTCAAAACATGAATATAGAACCCGCGCGTTCCATTGTGGTGGAAGACGCCACATCGGGAGTCGCAGCGGGAAGAAACGGAGGTTTTGGCTTGGTCATAGGAATTGCCAGAGAAAACAATACTGACGATTTACTTAAGGCGGGAGCTGATATTGTCATTAGTGATATGGAAGATTTGGATGGCATTGATATAGATAAATTTCTATTAAAGCAACCTTCTTATTTATTTGATTTTTGGGATAAAAATCCTGATAAAATCTTAACAACGAAAGGAGAACTAAAATCTCCATCGGATAAAGTCTTTTTTAATCCGCTATTTTTCAAAAAAGCAAAAACATTTTTTTCAAAAGAGAAGAAAACAGTATTTTTCTTGGATTATGACGGCACACTGACGCCAATTGTTGATAAACCTTCCATGGCCGTACTCTCGCCTGAAATGAAAGAAACTTTAATCGCTTTAAATAAAAAATTCCAAGTAGCTATTGTAAGCGGAAGGTCAAGAGAGGATGTGGAAAATCTTGTGGACATCAAAGAACTTCTATATGCCGGAAATCATGGCTTTGACATAAAAGGACAAGAGTTGGAATTAATTATGCCTGAAGTTCAAAAGTTTATGCCCTTGATTGAAAAAATAACTGAACAGTTAAAGTCGAAACTGGGTTCCATAGAGGGTTGTATCCTGGAAAAGAAAAAATTTAGCGCCGCGGTTCATTACCGCCTGGTAAATGAAAAGGATTTCCTTTTAATAAAAGAAGAAGTTCAAAGCATTTTAAAACAGGAACCATCACTCAAATTGATGAATGGTAAAAAAGTTTTTGAATTATTACCGAAAATTGATTGGGATAAAGGAAAGGCTTTAATGTGGGTAATGAAAGCCCTAAATATATCCTGGGATACTCACAATGTGATTTATATTGGAGATGACACAACCGATGAAAACGCATTCAGAATTCTAAAAACCCGAGGAGCGGGGATTTTGGTTTCATCTAAACCCGTAGCATCTTTTGCTGATTTCCTTCTCAATTCCACCGATGAAGTAAAAAAATTATTTGAAGCGACAATAAAAGAATAAAGTTTTAATTTCGTTTATAGTGTTCTTAAAGTATAGCCAACAAAAAAAACTCCGGACGCTTTAACGATTATGCCATGGGAGCTTGTTATGAAAAGATCAATAGACAAATGGAAAATATCCTATGAAAATTATTCTCCAACAAAAGAAAAACTGAGAGAAACTTTATGTGGTTTGGGTAATGGCTATTTGGGACTAAGAGCCTGTTCTCCTGAACACAATCCTTCAATTCATCACTATCCGGGAATGTATATTTCCGGCCTTTACAACCGTTTAAAAACTCCCATTAATGGAAAAATAATCATAAATGAAGATATGGTAAATTGCCCCAATTGCCTGTTTATGACTTTTAAAATAGGTGAGGGAGACTGGTTTACTCCAAGCTCAAATGAATTACTATCTTTCCGTCAAGAGCTGGATATGAAAACAGGTTTATTGACCCGCGAACTTGTTTTTCAAGATGCCGACGGAAATATCACCTCCCTCAAAGTTCTGCGCATAACAAGCATGGACAACCCTCATATTGTGGCTATGAAATACAGCATCACGCCACACAATTATAATGAGAAAATTACCGTGCGCACCATGCTGGACGGAAGAACGCGCAATATTGGAGTAAACAGATATAAAAGCCTTAAATCTCAACATTGGAACATACAAGACTTAGGTTCACTGGGAAGAAAAGGCGCTTATCTTTTTGCCTCAACCACTTCAACAAAAATAAATTTATTTGCAATTGCAAAAACAAAAATACTCCGTGGCGACAAAGAAATACCGACGGAAAAAAATGTATTTATAAGAGCCGAAAAAGCTGTTATTAAAGATATTTCATTTTTAGCCAAAAAGAAAAAAACTTATCACACGGAGAAAATTGTTTTTTTATACGCTTCAAAAAACAAATCTGTAGATGAACCGACTAAATTAGCTCAGGATGCATTTAAAAATAATTCAACTTTTGATATTTGCTTTGAAAACAGCAAAAAAAGATGGGCGGATTTATGGAAAAAGGCGGACATGCAAATTAAGGGAGACGCCTGCGCTCAAAAACTATTACGCCTTCATACCTTCCACCTTCTTCAAACCGCCTCGCCTCATACCGCTAAAATGGATGTCGCCATACCGGCTAGAGGTTTGCAAGGGGAAGCTTATCGCGGACATATTTTTTGGGATGAAATATACATTATGTCGTTTTATGATTCCCATCTGCCCGATATAACAAAAACAACCATTTTATACCGCTACAACCGCCTTAAAGCGGCAAGAGCAGCCGCAAAAAAAGCGGGTTATCAGGGAGCCATGTTCCCATGGCAAAGCGCAAGCACAGGCTCTGAAGAAACTCAAATCCTTCACCTTAATCCTCTTTCGGGAAAGTGGGGAGATGATCATAGCCACCTACAAAGACATATTTCTTTTGCCATTGCTTATAATTTGTGGCGCAATTTTCAACAAACCTATGACCTGGATTTCCTGATAAGTCATAGCGCGGAAGTTCTATTATCCATAGCGCAATTTGTCGCTTCTCTGACGGTATACGACAAAAAAAACGGCCGCTATCACACTCATAATCTTATGGGGCCCGATGAATTCCATGAGAAACTTCCAAACTCCAAAGAATACGGCCTCACGGATAATGCCTATAGTAACTTCATGATTGTCTGGATACTTCTGGCCGCAAAGGAATCAATATCCCTCTTGCCTCAAGACGATAGAAAAAGAATCTTCAAAAAAATAGGTTTAAAAGAAGCTGATTTCCCGCGCTGGCAAGAAATTACCGAAAAGATGAATATTATTATCAGCAAAGATGAAATAATAAGTCAATTTGACGGCTATTTCAAACTCAAAGAAGTTGATTTTAAAAAGTACAGGCGAAAATATAAAGATATTCATCGTATGGACAGAATTTTAAAAGCCGAAGGTAAATCACCGGATGATTATAAGCTTGCCAAACAAGCGGACGCGCTAATGATTTTCTATCTTTTCAATATGGAAGAAGCTCAAGAAATTTTCTCCAGACTTGGCTATGAAGTAGATAAAGAGCTTCTGGCAAAAAATTATGATTATTATGTAAACAGAACCAGCCATGGCTCTACTTTGAGTAAGCTTGTTCATTGCTCTATCGCCCATCAAGCCGGAAAAGGCGAGATAGCTAAAAAGTGGTTTACTGATGTTTTAAAATCTGATTTCAATGATACTCAAGGGGGAACAACTACCGAAGGAGTGCATATCGGTGTTATGGGTGGTTCCTTGAATATTGTTTTGCAATGTTTTGCCGGTATTGCCATTAAAGACGATGAAATGGTTATTGCTCCGAATCTTCCAAAAAGATGGAGACGCCTTGACTTTAATTTGTCTTATCGCGGAAGAGAAATGCGCGTGCTGATTACAAAGAAAGATATAACTTTACAAATAACCGCTCAAAAAGAAGACCACAGGCCCTTTAAAGTAAGAATAGAAGATACTCATTATTTTCCTTATTTTGGAGAAAAACTGACTGTGCCTTTAAAAAAATAAGGAGACTGCGTGAATTTACAGGATAGAATTAGTTTTCTTGAAAAAAACTTGGAACGACAAATAGACTGGATAAGAGCCGCGGATACTAAAATAGTTCCGCTTATGTTTATTACCACGTCTCTGTTGGGCACAACCGTGGCATTTATATCTCAAACACCTGAAGTATCAGGCGCTATTTTATTCTTTGCGCTTATTTGCATAGGCACGCTGCTGTCAACTCTTTATTGTATTGTTATGGTTAGTTTCCCGCGAACAAAAAACAATGATAAATCCCTGATACTTTTTGAAGGAATAAAACATTCAGGCTATAAAAATTTTGAAAAAAAAGTAGCCGAATTATCGCATGAGACATATTTAAAAGAGCTCTCTAAAATGTGTTATAGCAGCTCTCTTATAGCGAGCAGAAAATTCCATTATGTTAAAAGAGGCATGATTTTTCTATTTTCATCCATTATCCCATGGATATTGTTGGTTTACACCATATCTAATGTAATAAATATGGTTGATTTACTAAAACGCTAAATAAAACTATCATTCACCCCTCTTCCCTAAAATTGACAGTAAAGTCTATAAATCCTATAATAGGGACAACAAAATATTATAAAAAGAGAGAAAAAATGGCATTAACTAAACAATCAATAAAAACCACAGTTGAAAATTTTTCAACTAAACCAAACGATACGGGCTCTACCTCAGTTCAAGTAGCCCTGTTAACAGAAAGAATAGAATATCTTTCCAAGCATTTTTCGGCTAATAAAAAAGATCACGCCTCCCAAAAAGGCCTTATGCATCTGATTACCCAAAGAAAAAGGCTTTTATCTTACTTGAGCAATTATGACAAGAAAGAATACCAATCACTAATTAAAAAATTAGGTCTAAGGAAATAAATATAATGACAAATAATAAAATAACCCGCCTTGAAGAAAAGGTTGGAGCTTCATCAATTTCATTTGAAACAGGACATATCGCCAGACAGGCGAGTGGCTCTATTCTAGCTAGAATAGGAGACACAGTTGTTTTTTCAACCTGCATCCAGGCGAAAAAACCCAAGCCGGAACCCATGGACTTTGTTCCATTAAGCGTAGACTTCCGAGAAAGAACTTATGCCGCGGGAAAAATTCCCGGCGGTTTCTTTAAAAGAGAAGGCAGACAAAGAGAAAAGGAAATATTGGCCTCAAGACTTACCGATAGATCCATAAGACCTTTATTTAGCATGGCCCACAATACGGAAATTCAAGTTGTATCTTTAATTGTTTCGGCCGATTGTGTAAATGACCCGGATGTAATTTCCATAAACTCAGCCTCAGCTGCTCTTATGATTTCTGATATTCCATTTAATGGCCCCGTAGGCGCGGTCAGAATGGGAAAGATAAATGGAGAATTCATTCTTAATCCCACTCGTGAGCAAAGAGAAGAAAGCGACCTGGAACTCGTAATATCAGGAACAGAACAAGGCATATTAATGGTTGAAGGTGGGGGAAAAGAAATCCCAAATTCTGATTTAGCCGATGCAATAGAAAAAAGCAAACCTGAAATAGATAAACTTTGCGCTCTTCAGCACAAACTCAGAGAGATGGTCGGCAAACCCAAAAGAAAAATTGTAGAGCCCGAAACAAGCCCTGAAATAGTTCATTTTGTTGAAGAAACCATAAGACCTAAAATGGCGGAACTTATCAATTCCCGCCCGACAAAAGAAGCTCTTGAAGATGGCTTAAGTGAAATAAAGGATGCGGCTTTAAAAGAAGCGGCTGAAAAATTTCCTGAAATAGCAAATGCTTCATACTTGATAAAAGTTTTATCAAAAGAAATCATAAGCACTGAAACACGAGCCTTGGTTCTTAAAGATAAAACAAGAGTAGACGGCAGAAAATGCACTGAAATAAGAGACATAAGCATAACTATGGGCATATTGCCCAGAGCTCATGGTTCAGTGTTATTTACCAGAGGACAAACTCAATCCTTATCTTCAACAACTCTTGGCAACCCTCAAGACCAACAAATAATGGATGAGTTGGAAGGAAGAACAAAAGAAAGTTTTATGCTTCACTATAATTTTCCCGGTTACTCCACAGGAGAAACAAGACCTGACAGAGGTCCCGGCAGAAGAGAAATCGGACATGGCGCTCTTGCTAAAAGAGCTCTTCGTCCCCTTCTCCCTTCTCAAGAAGATTTTCCCTATACCCTGCGCTTAGTTTCTGAAATAATGGAATCCAATGGTTCCTCTTCTATGGCTACCGTATGTGGAGGTTCTTTATCAATGTTTCATGCCGGAGTTCCAATGAAAGCGGCATGCGCCGGAATCGCGATGGGACTTATTAGCAAAGGTGATGATTATGCAATCTTGTCGGACATAACCGGCGGAGAAGATCATTACGGTGATATGGACTTTAAACTTGCCGGTTCAAAAAAAGGAATAACAGCCTTTCAAATGGATGTTAAACTTGCGACCGGTATTCCCGTAGCAATCTTAAAAGAGGCTATTGAGCAAGCAACCGAAGGACGAAATCATATTCTCGGCATAATGGAAGAGACTCTATCTCAACCGAATACTGAAGTTTCAGAATTCGCGCCTCAGATAATTAAACTTAAATTGCCTAAACTCAAAATCGGAGCCTTTATAGGACCCGGCGGCAAAAATATTCGCGCTATAATAGAAAAAACAGGCGCGGAAATTAATGTTGATGATGATGGCACCGTTTCTGTCTCAAGTCCCGACAAAGCAAGTCTTGAAGAGGCCAAAAAAATGGTTGAAGTTTATACCATTGAAGTTGAAGTCGGCCAAGTTTATGACGGAAAAGTAACCGGCATAAAAGATTTCGGCGCTTTCGTCGAACTGCTTCCCGGCAAAGAAGGCTTATTGCATATTTCGGAAATTGACTCTAAGAGAGTAAATAAAGTCAGCGATATTCTAAATATGGGAGATGCGGTTAAAGTGAAAGTTTTAGCTGTTGAGAATGACAGAATTAAATTATCCAGAAAGGCTCTTCTCTAATTAGAGAAGAGTTTGATAGGGAGCTTTAAATGAAAAAAACCACACCAAAAACCAAAAAAGAAGTTGAAGATAAGGCTTTGGATCAAGTGCAGCAATTCTATAAATTCATGAACACCAATAAATTGGAAACTGTAGAATTTTCCAAAGATGATGTTTATATTAAACTTGTAAGAAAATCATCAGCGCCTCTTCAATCTCAAATTATTCCGGTTTTTACGTCTGAAACAAATCAAGGACAACCACAAACCATTCCATCTAAAGCTCCCGCTCTAAAACCCGCTCAACCCGAAGGACAAACCATAAAAGCTCCTTTGGCGGGTATTTTTTATAGAGCGCCAAGCCCTTCGAATCCGCCTTATGTCAGAGAAGGAGATAATGCCAAAAAAGGACAAATCCTTTGCATTATTGAGGCAATGAAAGTATTTAATGAAATAAAGTGTGAACAGGATTGCCAAGTAATCAAAGTTCTGGCTGATAATGGCAGACCTGTTTCTCCCGAACAGGATATCATCATAGTCAAGTATAAATAAAGAGAAAACAAATGGACGAAGCTTCTAAATTCGGCGAAAGCATTATAAATAACTCAACCAAGATTCTTCAAGTTTTAAAAGATGATGGAGAAATGACTTCATGGGATTTAAAACTTAAGCTACATTTATCAAGTTCCGCATTATATCTCGCCCTTGGACAACTTTTTGCCAATAAAGATATAGAACTCTTTCAAAAAGATTTGACTTATATAATCAAACCTCTGGTGAAAACCGAAATCAAATAATGTCATCCGTTAAAAAAAGATTTGCAGCTAAAAAAAACAAAAAAAGCGGTTTACGCTATCTTGTTTATTGGATGTTATCTTTCGCCGCGGCTTTATGGCTTGCTTGGATAATCTACATACCTTCACCTGAAGGTATCATAGCTGAAAAATTGTCGGGAGTTTTCCACTCTTTTTTCGGACATTCAGCCTATCTCCTTCCAATATTGTTTCTTTACGGCCTTATAGTTATAGTTTCAAAATTAAACAAACCCCATAAGGGAATTATTACTCTTATAAGCGGTATTGCTTTAATTTTAGGAGCGATATCATGCTCCTTAGATTTAGCTCAACAGCATCTTTCACCTTCGTTCTTTGACGGTGGTTGGCTTGGGTTTGCCGTAGATCAAGTATTTTTAAAAATGTTTGGAAATCCGGGATCCATACTCCTTTCAGCCGTAATGTTTATTTTGGGTCTGCAAATACTGTTTAAAATTTCATGGGCTAAAACAATAAAAAAATGGTCTCTTGCCATAATCAGCGACTACAAACACTGGATGTCAGCAAAAAAAGAACTTCAAAATAAGCTTAATACTTTCACCCAAAGAAAAGAGCCCAATTATCCGTCCATGACTCCCATACCTGAGGCCGAAAGACCACCGGAAACAAAGATAGTACGGCATCATAATCCTGAAACAATCACGCCTGTTCCAAAAATAGAGGAGACTATTTCGTCCGCCGCGCCCTCTGAAAAGCCTGACCTTATAGAACCGAAAACCGATGAACTTGAAAACCAAGAGACACCGGAAAAGGTTTCGGAAAAACCTGTTTCTCCGTTTAAAGATTTCAAACTCCCAACCACAGATTTACTGGAAAAACCATTGGCAAATAATCTGTCAGTGGGTCCCTCAGATGAAGAACTTAGAGATTCAAAAATAAAATTGGAAGAAACCTTTAAAAGTTTTAATATTTCAGCTTTTGTTTCGGAAGTTTTGCCGGGTCCCGTAATCACGAGATATGAAGTAACGCCTTCGCCGGGAGTAAAAATAAGTTCTATTGTAAACTTGTCCAACGATGTGGCCTTGGCAATGAAAGCCCAAGGCATAAGAGTTATTCCTCAAATTCCCGGAAAATCAGCCATTGGTTTTGAAATTCCAAATACCACCAGAGCAAAAGTAGTTATGCGAGAATTGCTTGAAAGCTCCGTATTTAATGAAAGAACAGAACCGCTTTTAT
>CAZHQC010000037.1:0-20084 GCA_964534135.1 uncultured Elusimicrobiaceae bacterium
AGCGATTTTAATTTTTTTAAAAATATATAAAAATATAGTTTTTCAGTAGACCCTATTTAGGACAAATTAAAGCAACTTACTGTCTTTAATCAGTTTAACAGGCGCGGCCTCTTCATCTATAATACTTTCAACGCTGGCAATCTTATCGCCCTCTTGGAGCCGGACAAGCCTTACTCCTTGAGTATTTCTTGAAATAACCCTTAAACTCTTGCAAGACATCCTTATAATTTTTCCCTTCTCTGTCATAAATATAAGATCGTCTTTATCAAGAACAAGATATATACCCACTCCCTTTCCATTTCTAACGCTGGCCTTTATGGTTATAACTCCTCTTCCGCCTCTGTGTTGATTTCTATACTCATCAAGTTTGGTTTTTTTACCAAAACCATTCTCGCAAACAGTAAGAAGTCTTTTTTTGGTATCGGGCTCTGCAACTTCCATACCCACAACAACATCACCCTTACCAAGCTTCATGCCTGTAACACCGCGCGCGGTTCTACCCATAGACCTTACATTGGATTCCGGGAATCTTATAGACATACCGTTTTGTGTGCCGATAATTATTTCATGTTTTCCTTCAGTATGACCTACACTTGTAAGAAGGTCTCCATCCTCAAGTGTTATAGCCGCAATACCGGTACGCCTTATATGGGCAAAAGCGCCGATAGGAGTTTTTTTAATTCTGCCGGTTTTTGTGCACATAACAAGGAAAGTTTCTTTTCCTTTAGCCTCATCAAAAGACTCTATATCAATAACAGAGGTTATTTTTTCATCTTTTACCGTCTGCAAAAGATTTACAATCGCTTTTCCTCTTGAGGTTCTATTTCCCTCAGGAATCTCATAACCCTTAAGAGAATAAACTTTGCCGCGACTTGTAAAGAACATTATAGTAGCATGACTCGATGTGACAAAAAGCCTTTCTATAAAATCAGCTTCTTTAACATCAGAGCCTATAATTCCCTTACCGCCACGCCCCTGCACTTTATATGTATCCACAGGAATACGCTTAATATAACCGCCATGAGAAAATGTTATAACAACATTTTCTTCCGGAATTAAATCTTCTATGGCAAGCTCAGTAGCTTCAATGGTTATTTCAGACCTTCTTTTGTCTCCATATTTCTTTTTAATTTCTCCAAGCTCATCTACAATGATTTTCAAAACTTTTTTAGGATCCCCAAGAATTCCTTGAAGTTCGGCAATAAGTTTCAAAAGAGCTTTATGCTCTTCTTGTATTTGTCCGGATTCAAGACGGGTAAGCTGATGCAATCTCATATCCAAAACGGCTTGCGCTTGAATATCCGTAAAAGAAAACTTGCTAATTAATTTAACTTTAGCTTCGGCGGCGTCTTTTGATTTTCTAATAATGGCGACAACTTCATCCATATTTTCAATCGCTATAAGAAAACCCTCTAAAATATGAGCTCTGCGCTGCGCCTTTTTTAAATCAAACTCAACTCGCTTTACAATAACTTCTTTTCTATGTTTTAAAAAATAATGCACAACCTCTTTAATGGAAAGAACTTTAGGTCTGCCTTCAACAATAGCCAGCATTATAACGCCAAAAGATGTTTTAAGTTGCGTGTGTTTAAACAGTTGGTTTAAAACTACTTGAGCATTACCATCCCGCTTAACTTCAATAACCAATCTCATTCCACGACGATCAGACTCATCTCTTATGTCTGAAATATCCACAATTTTTTTATTTCTCACAAGGTCAACTATGGAATTAATTAAATTAGTTTTATTAACTTGATAGGGAATTTCAGTTACAACGATAGCCTGTTTATTTCCTTTTATATCTTCAATATCGGTTTTAGCATAAGTTTTAATAGAACCACGTCCAGTTTCAAAATAATCTCTTATTCCTTTTTTTCCTTTTATTATGCCACCTGTGGGAAAATCCGGTCCTTTCATAATTTTCATTATGTCTTTTGTTTCCATCTCAGGATTCTCTATGAGCGCCATTGTTAAATCACAAACTTCACCTAAATTATGTGTTGGAATATTTGTCGCCATACCCACAGCTATACCGCTTGAACCATTGGTAAGCAAACAAGGGAATTTAGCGGGAAGAACAGTAGGCTCACTTAAAGAACCATCATAGTTGGGGATAAATTTAACTGTCTTTTTTTCGATATCCGACAACATCTCTTCGGCAATACCGGACATTCGAATTTCAGTATAACGCATGGCCGCCGCTGAATCTCCATCAACAGAACCAAAGTTTCCTTGTCCATCAGCAAGTGTATATCTTAAAGAAAAAGGCTGAGCCATCCTAACAAGAGAATCGTAAACGGCCGTATCTCCATGTGGATGATATTTACCTAAAACATCTCCAACTACGCGGGCGGATTTTTTATGCGCCTTATTATGTTTTAAACCCATTTCATTCATGGCATATAAAACTCTTCTATGAACGGGCTTAAGGCCGTCTCTAACATCCGGCAAAGCTCTTCCAACAATAACGCTCATAGAATATTTTATATATGAAGCTTCCATCTCTTCACTAATGGCTCTGTCTTTTATATTTGAAAAAAGTTCATCCATAGTTGAATCAGTTTTTTTATCAGTCATAATTTCTCCCGCAAATAATACATAAAAAATAGATATCAGAAGTCAGATATCACTCTTAGGAATTTGATTCAATCTTTAGACTAAAAAATTCCAAGAATGTTAGTCCCGTGAACAAAGTTACACGGGAGAAATCAGAGTTATAAGGAAATCCTCTTATTTCTTACCTCTTGCTTCTTATTTCTTACTTCTGCCCTGTGTAGCTTCCTTGATTAACATCTGTCGTTTTAAATATCAAGATCCACAACTTCCAAGGCATTTTGTTCTATAAAAAGTCTCCTAGGCTCAACCTTATCACCCATAAGCGTGGTAAAAATTGTTTCAGCTTTAACAGGATCTTCAAGCGTAACCTTAAGCAAACGTCTCTTCACCGGGTCCATAGTTGTTTCCC
Organism: uncultured Elusimicrobiaceae bacterium; assembly: GCA_964534135.1. Lineage (GTDB taxonomy): Bacteria > Elusimicrobiota > Elusimicrobia > Elusimicrobiales > UBA9959 > JAKLQJ01. Next base: position 2,966 of record CAZHQC010000037.1, read on the forward strand.
AAAGTTGCTCAGGATTCATTTCTCCAAGACCTTTATATCTTTGGACCCCAATACTTGAAGTTCCCATTTTTATCAAATCTTTTAAAAGACCTTTTAAATCAAAAACATTGGCTTTTGTTTTTTCATTGGAAAAACTAAATAAAGGATTTTTTCTCTCTTCTTCCTTCATAAAATATTCATCAACCTTATAGCCCATTTTCTTTAATTTTTCATTTATATTTTCTATTTTTTCCAATTCACCCAAAGATTGAAACTCTGGACCCAAATTCTCTTCTTCAAAAGCGATATCACCATCTGCCGATTCTTTTAATAAGCTTTCTTTTCTTTCTTTAATATATTCTTCTTCATAAGCCATCCATTCACTTTCAGAGTAAAAATATTTATAAGAACCATCTTTACCTTCTATACGATGTAAAGGAATTTTCCCTTTAAGCGCCATTTTTTTATAATCATCAAAACTCAAATTTTTAATCTCAAGTTTTTTAATGGTGTTCTCAAGGCTTGTTATAAGCTTCAAAAGTTCCTCAAGCTCTTTAGATGTTAAAACGTTACCCTTAGAATTTTTAACCTCAAAACTTTTTATAGCCTCTTTAATCATCCAACTTTGAAGCTGTTCGTCATTATCAAAATATTTTTCTTTTTTACCTTGTTTAGTTTTATATAAAGGCGGTTGAGCCAAATAAATATACCCTTTTTCAATCAAAGTTCTCATTTGCCTATAAAAGAAAGTTAAAAGTAAAGTTGTTATATGTTGACCGTCAACATCGGCATCGGCCATAAGAATTATTTTATGATACCTAAGCTTTGATATATCAAAACCATCTTCTCCTTCTCCAATACTTGTGCCAATAGCTGAAATAAGAATTCTAATTTGCTCATTTGAAATTATTTTAACAAGCTGAGCTTTTTCAACATTAAGAATTTTTCCTCTCAAAGGAAGAATAGCCTGAAAAACCCTATCTCTACCCTGTTTAGCTGAACCGCCCGCGGAATCACCCTCAACAATATAAAGCTCACTTTTAGCTGGGTCTCTTTCCTGACAATCCGCTAACTTTCCGGGAAGCCCGGAATCCATCAAAGTTCCTTTACGTCTTGAGAGATCTTTAGCTTTTCTGGCAGCAAGTCTTGCTTCAGCCGCAGATATGGATTTCTGACAAATAGCTTTGGCAACCGTTGGGTTTTCTTCAAAAAAATTACCTAAAGCTTCTCCCATTATAGAACGGACATAGCCATCCACTTCAGAGTTGCCTAACTTTGTTTTTGTTTGACCTTCAAATTGAGGATTGGCAATTTTAACGGAAATAATCGCGGCTAAACCTTCCCTTACATCATCACCAGATACGGTATAATTTTTATTCTTAAGAAGATCATATTTTTTTATGTATTCATTTATTATTCTGGTTAAAGCAAAACGAAAACCTGAAACATGAGTTCCACCTTCTATCGTTTTAATATTATTTACAAAAGAGTAAACATTCTCAGAATATTCATTGTTATATTGAATAGCAAAATCCAAAACAACCTCATCTTCTTCTTTACTCATGGAAATAGGCTCAGGATGAAGAACGGTTTTACTGGTATTTAAAAACCTAACAAATTGCTTAATGCCTCCCTCATAAAAAAATGTATGTTTTTTATCACATCTTTCATCAATAAAAGTAATTCTGGTTTTAGGATTTAAAAAAGCAAGCTCTCTAAGTCTATTTGAGATTATGTCGAAAGAAAAAATAGCATCTCCGAAAATCTTAGTATCAGGCTTAAAAGAAATGGAAGTTCCATGTAAATCCGTTTTCCCGTCAGATTTAACTTTAGCCTGAGGTTTCCCTATTTTATACTCCTGTCGCCAGATCTTTCCTTTTCTATAAATTTCCACCTTCGTCCATTCAGAAAGAGCATTAACAACTGACACACCTACACCATGTAAACCGCCCGATACTTTATAAGCCCCTTTCTCAAATTTTCCACCCGCGTGAAGAACAGTCATAACAACTTCCAAAGCGGATTTTCCTTTAAGCTTAGGATCCTTAACATCTTCCATAGCATCAACGGGAATACCACGGCCATTATCCGTAACCTTACAAACATTATCTTCTTTAAAAACAATCTCTATATTATCACAACCGCCGGCAAGAATTTCATCTATAGAATTATCCACAACCTCATAAACAAGATGATGCAGACCTTGCGAGCCGGTAGAACCGATATACATAGCAGGTCTTTTTCGAACGGCTTCAAGCCCCTCTAAAACCTGTATTTGAGAAGAATCATATTTTTTAGCTTTGGCTTCTATAGTTTCTTTGGTCATAATAAAAAAGCTCCTTAGAATTTATTCGAAATTTTTAAATACTTAATCCACGGTGTTCTATAATATTTATTAAGATTTTTTATTGTGTTTCTGCTTTTTAAAACAATTTCATTAGCTACAATTGCAGAATCGGTTTTTACTACTATTGTGTTTTTCTCAACACCGAGAAGAGCGCAATGCTCGCTAAGCGCGCCCATTTCTTTATCCCAAACAGACTCTAAAATTAAAAGCCTGTCGATATTAAAACCCTTGAAACATTTCCAAGAATTGGTTTTCTCTATGGGAATCCAGTTTTGAGCTCTTTTTGTTAAAAACATTTTTAATTTCTTAGTGGCATTACAATATAGAGTAAATTTTTATTTTTTACCGACTCTATTATAATAGGCGTTGAAGATGATGTAAATTTAAAAACGATTTGCTTGTCGCCTATATTTTTCAGAACATCCATAATATATTTAGGGTTAAAGTTTATCTGAAAGCTTTTTTCCTCATACTCAATATCCATTTCATCTTCAAAATCCATATTTTGAGAAGAAGCTTTAACAATAAGAATATTTTTCTTAAATTCATATTTTACTACGCCATTCCTTTCATTGGAACAAATAACCGCTCTTTTTGTAATATCAAATAATTTTTGTGTATCAAGATTTATGTCAAATTCAGGCGCTTTTGGAATTATCTGTTCATAAGCGGGAAAATTTCCTTCTATTAACCTTGAAACAAAAACCGTTTTATCAATTTTAAAACCTATTTGATTAGAGGATAAACCTATCAACATCTCATCTTTCTCTTTAAAACTTGATGATTTTATAAATTTAACAAGTTCATTCAATATCTTTGAAGGGACTATAATCTTAAAATCCTGTTTTATTTTTACATCTTTATTTGAATTAATAGCAAGCCTTCTTCCATCTGTGGCTACCATTGAAAAATTCTTTTTATCCGCTTTCCATAATAACCCGTTTAAAAAATGTCTTTCATCTTCATTGGAAGAAGAAAAAATTGTTTTCTCAATCATCTCAGCTAAAACAAGCGCCGGTATCTTAAAGGAATTTGATTCATCCATATCCGGAATTACGGGATAATCGGCTTTAGGAAGTCCAGCAACTTTAAATTTTGATTTACCACTATTAATAGTAGTTTTATTTGCAGTGTCTACGGAAATTGAAATATCTTTACTGTTTTCAAGAGTGTGAACTATTTCCACAAACTTTTTCATAGGGATAGTTACACTACCTTCTTTTTCTATATCCACCTTAATAAAGTGTTTTATAGCCATTTCAAGATCAGTAAAAACTATTTTTAATCCTGCATCTTTTGTTTCCATTAAAAAATTCTGCAAAATGGGTATAGTCCCTGTTTTAGATGAGACACCTGTTTGTATGGTTTGCAAACCTTTAAGAAGGTTTTCTTTGTTACTATTTATTTTCATAATATTCATCCTCTTATCTGTACTTGTTATTTCCGTTAATTTAGTTAGTTCTCATTGTATGAAGTTTCTAACAAATACTTCGATTTTTATTAACACTTTTAACAAAAACAAGCAAAAAAAAAACTTATAAATTTCTATCAACAGTTTTAATGTTTTTTATCAACTGATTTAAAACCTCATTAAAAAAAGGATCTTTTTCTATTTGTTTCTCTATTTTTTTTCTGGCATAAATAACAGTGCTATGATCTTTATTGAAAGCGGCTCCTATGCTAGGTAGCGACAAATCTGTTAATTGGCAACTTAAATACATAGCGACTTGCCTTGGAAAAGCTATTCCTTCCATTTTTCTTTGAGATTTAAAATCTCTAAGGTGTAAATTGTATTTTTCAGCAACTACTTTCTTTATAGCATCCACATCAATAATCACATCATCATCTTCTTGGTCTCCGGCTATCTTATTGTCTCTTATTAATTGTTTTACAATATCAATGGAGGGTTGAATAGCCATATTTGTGCAATAGTTTCCCACCGTAAGAAGCGCTCCCTCAAGCTCTCTAATGCTTTTTCTGACATTTTCCGCTAAAAAAGTTAAAACATCATCGGGAATTTTAACAGAAAGAGAATTGTTTTTTTGTCTTAATATCGCTATTCTGGTTTCGATGTCGGGATATGTTATATCAGCCACTACACCCGAAAGAAACCTTGATATAAGTCTTTCTTCTAAATTTAGGTCTTTGGGCGGCCTATCTGAGGTTATAACAATTTGTTTTTTTGAATCAAATAAAGGATTAAAGGTGTGAAAAAATTCTTCCGCGCTTTTATCTTTTCCAGCTAAAAATTGTATATCATCCAAAAGGAGGCAATCCAGTTTTCTATATTTGTTTCTAAATTTTTCAATACTTCTTGTTTGGATAGCTTCAATATATTCGTTTACAAAACTTTCGCTAGGAGAATAAACTATTTTAGCATAAGGATTTTTTTTAAGCATATCATTTGCTATAGCATGAAGAAGATGTGTTTTTCCTAAGCCCGGTTGACTATATATAAAGAAGGGGTTTGAAAGTGTGCCGGGGGTTTTTGCCACAGCTTCAGCGGATGAAAAAGCCCATCTGTTTGAATCTCCCATTATAAAAGAATTAAAAATATAATTAGGGTTAAAGGGATTTTTTTGTATTACTTGAGGTTTTGGTTGGGGCAGGGGTTCTTGTTGTGTTTGCGGTTTTATCTTTTCCAATGACATAGAGTATTTTATTGATATGGTTTTTCCGGTTAGTTCTTTTAAAATTTCAATAATCTTTCCTTCATAACGCGTATTTACTTTTTCATATATAATAGAGTCCGGAACCTCTATTTTAAGAGAGTCTTCATCAAGAAACAAGGGTTTTATGGGACGAATCCATAAATCCACCGCGCCCATATCAAATTCTTGCTCTAATTTTGAAAGAGTTTTTTTCCAAAGTTCGGTTATATTTTCAGAGTTATCCACAAGTTACTCACATTTGTTAATAAAGTATTGTTATTTTAAAAAAAACCTTAATTTTTAAGCGGTTTTTGTGTTGATAAGTTTTGTGTAAGTTAGCTATCAACAAAAATCAGAAAAAAAAATATTAAATAATTGTTAAGCTTTAAAACTGCATTGCTACCTATGAAAATGATAGTTTTTTTAGACCGGAAAGTCAATAAATATAGTCAAGGTCAATAAATATAAAATAAATCCTTAAAAAACAAGTGTTTTAGGATTTTATACCTATTTTCACTTTTCTAAATCTTGAAGGACTATTTCCATGGCTCATTAATGCTCTTTGTGATGGTTGACCTTTACCACAATTGGAAACTCCCCATAATTTCCAGTGTTTTTCATTGCATATTCCATCGCAAGAATTCCAAAATTTAGGTGTTATTCCTTGGTATACGGGATTTTTTATCATGGATTTTATTTTGCCGTTTTTTATTACCCAGCCAATTTCGCAGCCAAATTGAAAATTAAGCCTTTTTTGGTCTATGCTCCAGGATTTATTGTTTTCCATTAATACACCGTTTTTTACACCTTTTATTAAATCATCCAGTTCATATTTTCCCGGCATAAGGCTTAGATTGCAAATTCTTGTTATTGGAATATTATTGTAGCCATCAGCTCTATTAGAGCCATTACTTCTGTTTTCCTTTATATTATGAGCGAATTCTCTATTGGTCATATAGCCATTTAGTATTCCGTTTTTTACAATATCCCATCTTTGCGCTTTTACAGCATCATCATCATAGCCTGCTGTCGCAAGACCGCCGGGAACAGTAGCATCAGCCACTAAATTAACAATATCCGAACCGTATTTAAATTTACCCAATTTTTCTGTTGTGGCAAAACTTGAACCGGCATAGCTTTCTTCATAACCTAAAACTCTATCAAGCTCTGTGGCATGGCCGACAGATTCATGTATTTGCAATGCCAGTTGATTGCCGCCTATAATGAGATCTAATTCCCCTTGAGGGCATTGTGGGGCTTTTAAAAGAGCTATGGCTTCATCACGGGTTCTTTCAGCGTTTTCAAGCAATTCTAAAGAATTAATAAGCTCATAGCCCATGGATAATGCGTGGCCTCCATGTGTTGATGGATATGATCGGATCTGAACTTCATTATTTAAAACGGCGGTAGCGGTATAACCTGCGCCGCTGTGCAATAGAATTTGTTCTATGAGAGAACCTTCCGTTGTCATATGATATTGATGTTCTCTGGTGAAACTCATTGATGAAATAGAGGATTTTATTTCCGGTTTTTTTCTAAGAACAGAATCAATTTTAAATAAAAGATCGAATTTATCTTCAACTGAAACATCAAAAGGGTCTATGATAAAGGGAGTTTGCCAAATATCTTTATATACGGATTCTTTAGCAAGTGTAACTTTTTTTTCTTTTAATAGGGAGCTCGCTTTAGCTATTTTTATGGCAAGAAGGGTAGCTCTTTCTATTTCTTTTGTGTTTATAATATCGCTTGAAGCAAAACCCCATGCCCCGTTCAAAAGAATTCTTATGCCAAACCCCAAAGTGCTTGAATTATCAAACTCTCCTATCTCTCCATTTTTAACACTTAAGTCCTGTCTTCTTTCTTTTATTATTCGAATATCGCCGAAATCAACCTTATATTTATTTGCTATTTCAACGGCTTTTTCACAAAAATTAAACATTATTCCTCCAAGCTGCAAAATGTAGAATACTGAATATATTTATTACTGTTCCTTAAAACTCTGTTGATGATGAAAAATTAAAATCCTTAATTTTAAGCGCGGGCGCTGAAGTTTTAAAAAACCAGAAGGATGTTGTTACCTGTTTATCACCCACGCAAACGATATTGTTTAAAGCTTTTACTATGCTTTCTGTAAATCTTAGATTTTTAACCGCTTTTTTTATTTTTCCATTTTCTATAAGATAGGTTCCATTTCTGGTCATGCCCGTTATTTCAAGGCTTAAGGGTTTAAGCATGTTTGTGTAATGGAATTGTGTTATTAAAATTCCTTTTGGTGTTTGTTTTATCATTTCCTCAATGCTTGTTTTTCCCGTAGAAATAACTGTGTTTAAAGGTAGGGGCCCCTCGGTGTTTGGAATAGGAAGGCCATGTCCCGTGTTTTTAACTTTAGCTTCTAATGCTGTTTTTCTGTCAAAAACCGCGTTTTTTACCACCCCTTTTTCTATTAAAGCCAGTTTTTTTCTTGGAAAACCTTCAAAATCAAAGGGCATGCCCGCGGATGGTCCGTCGATGGCATTATCATAAATTGATATTTTATCGCTTAAAAGTTTTTTTCCGATTTTTCCGGAAATAAAACTTTGGCCTTCAAGATAAAATTTTCCGCCAAAGCCGTAAAAATTCATAAACATTAAAAATTCGGGAACCGCTGCCGGTTCAAGTATTACAGTATATTTACCAGGTTTTATCGCTATGGGGTTTTTAGCAAGTTTTGCTTTTTTACAGGCTATCTCGTTAGCTTTGTCAAAATTCATAAACTTAATATCATTGGAGCTTTGCTCCGCCCAGCCAAATCCGTCCTTATCTTTAACAGTAATACTGTATTTAATATAAGACTCTTTATGGGATAAAGAAAGCCCCAAATTATTGGCGATGGTTGTTTTGTTGTAGCCATTTTCCAATGTTCCACAGCAAGTTTGTCCAGATTTTTTGCATTTTTTGGCAAGTTTTTTGATTTGCAAGGCTTTAAATTCAGGAGAGATTTCTGCGGTGGCTTTAAAGAAGAGATCTTTTTTTTCAGTAATATTTTTAACCGGTTTTAAAAGACTTAAAGTGCCGGAGTTTTTTTTCTGGTTTTTAAGCAGATAAAAAGCATTTTGTATAGCTTTTTTTAAGGCCACTTTATCGGTTTGATTGAAATTTACTTTTGACATTTTTCCGTTTTTTACCAAGCGTATGGAAATACCTGTGTCTGTATTTGAGACATTTTGAGAAATAACATTGTCGGCAAAACGCGTAAGAGCTGATTCTTTGGAATCGATAAGCACTTCCGTTTGAGTTCCCTTTGTTATTTTAAAGATTTCGGCGCAGATTTTCTTATGATTAGTCATCTTTCCTCCACATACTATTTAGTATATTAAATTTTTCTTTCTGAATTTCAAGGTTTGAATTGGCTTTAGCTCTATAATAGTCCCTAATAAGCGTTTAAAACGGTAAAAACTTCTGAATTAAATTTATCCCCCAAGCCCCTTTATTATATAGAAAAACAGTGTTTCGATTCCTATGAAGATGGAATCGGCATTGTAAAAAAAATATCGGGAATTTTTGTATTAAAATTAATAAAGGGGTTTGCGAAGTAGTTATTAATCTTATCGTAGAAAGGATGGTTTTCTTCTTGGGAAATGAGGATAAAATCCATAGGGATTATTTGAAAAGAGTGTCGTTGGAATGATTTTTTTTTCTTTCGCGTTTTTTATGTTCTTTTGGAGAGCTCTTTTGCGAAAATATATGGGAACCGGCATCTTTTGATTCTATCCAGGTTCTAAGCGTTTCTTCTCCTTTCACCGTATAGGTTTTTGGCAGGTTTTCGGTTTTTAATCTGGCTTTTTTTATTTTTTCGTAAATATCATTAGTTAAGTCGCCGGTAAAGAAATTAACTTCTTCCAATAAATCCAAATTATCGGCTGTTATGCCAAAGAGATAGGGTTTTTCATCCGTAGGCCCGATGGCTACCGTTTCTTTGTTTAGTAAATTAAGGCTTTTTTCTATCCATTCCGGTTTTACTTCAGGTGAAGAGCTGGCAAGCAGCACGGTTTTCTTTGCGCCGGCATTAAAGGCCCATTGAAATAGAGTTGAAATTCTTTCATTTAAATTTTTAATTTTTGCCTCTAAAAATCCCGGATCATCTTCGTCGAGCCATGTCAAATCGGGGTGTTTTCCCGAACTTTTATAGGATATTATTATAGAGGTGTTTGCGACCGCTTTTGCTGTTTTATAGGAGCTGTTTAAAAGGTCCATATAAATATGCACGGCTCTTTCCGTTCCAAAAGCTTTTTTAAGTTCAGGATCTATGTTTTCCGAAACGGGAGCGTCGATTATAAATATTAAGCAATTGTCTTTCATTTTTAAAAACAGTCTTTTATAAGGATGATTTCTTTTGAAGGCTAATATAATATATATTATACTAAATTAAATTCCAATATGAAGAACGAGAAAATAATAATATACGGGGGAAGTTTTGATCCTCCCCATAAAGCTCATTTTAAGCTTCTTAAGGGTGCCATTAAAGAAATAAAGCCCGATAAGGTTTATGTCATTACCGGTTGGCAAACTCCTTTTAAAAATTTGCCATCGGTTTCTTATCAAGATAGAGAAAAGATGTTTCGTTTGGGCGCTGCCGAGTTTAATTTGGGCGCTATGACCCGCTTAATAATTCATCCGTTTGAGTATAAAAGGAAAAAGGTTACTTATACTTATCAAGCCGTTGATTATTTTTCTTTAAAGCATCCGCGAGCGCAATTATTTTTTCTTATGGGGTCCGATTGCTTTAATTCTTTTGATAAGTGGAAAAATTATAAATTAATAACAAAGAAAGCAACTCTTTTGGTTGGCAAGAGAAAAGGGTTTTTGCCCGGAAAAAAATCAAAGAAAGCCATTATTTTTTTAAAAGGCGTTTTTCCCGAAATATCTTCAACAAAAGTTAAAGATAATCTTTTTATTGATGGCATAAGTTCAGATATTTCAATTTCCGTCGCAAGTTTCATTCGGCAAAAGAAACTTTATTTCAGTCATATTCATAAATGGCTTAAATTAAATCTTAGCGCTAAAAGATTTAGGCATTCTAAGGAAACAGCAAGGCTTGCCTTGGAACTTGCGAAGACACATGGTCTTTCTGCGGAAAAAACCGCAACTGCGGCGCTTCTTCACGATAGCGCGCGGGATTTTAATAAAAAGAAGCTTAATTTATGGGCAGTTAAAAATAAGAAAAATATTCCTTTTTTTCGATCTATCAGGGAGAATGATTCTTTGGTTTTTCATTCTTATATGTCAGCTTATATAGCGCGGACTAAATTTTTTATAAAAGACAGAGATGTTTTAAATGCCATAAAGCTGCATACCGTAGGTTCACCTAAAATGTCTATACTTGCTAAGATAATATATGTTTCCGATATGGCGGGAAAAGATAGGAAGATGGTGTTTGCCGGCGCTATAAGAAAGGAAGCTTTTTTGAATATTGACAAGGCCTTTTTTTTCGCTTTAAAATGTAAATTGGAGTATATAAAGAGAGAAAAAAAGTGGGTTCATCCTCATTCCAGCATTGCTTATCAGGCTCTTTTGAAAGAAAGGATTATATGAAACGATTTAATTTAAAAAAAGAAAGAGTTTTGCTTTTTGTAGGTTTGGTTTTTGTTGCATTTTTAATATTTGCGCATTTTTATTCTTTCGTTTCTGTGCGTGTTTCTCGCAAGGCTAATATCGGTTTTGCCGTCATAGCCGAAAATCCCCGTTTTGTGGTGTATCATTCCGCAAGCCATATGGTGAATGTGATAAATATTCCCAAGCGATTATTAAATTTAAGCGGAACGGATTATCAAAAAGCTGTGGCAATTTATAGATTTGTTTCAGAAAATCTTATCATCAATTATGAGTCCATATTATATGTCTCAATTAAAAATGATCTTTTGGAAGAAAATGATTTTTTAAGTTTTTTTAAATCCGAAGGTTTTAAATCTAAACAAATATTGAAAGCTTTTCAGCGTGTCTGGAAATTAAAAAAATCCAAAGCTACAAATTTTTCATGGAATGACACTTTTGTGGCTTATTTGGAAATTATCGGCCTCAAGTTATCTGATTTTATAATCACTCATTTTACGGGGAATTTAAATACCGATAAATTGAATTTGCATATGTCCGATTATAATCCTTTTGCGGTAAATAAAGACAATATTGTAAAGGTTGAAATTCTTAATGCTTCAGGCATTAAAGGCCGGGCTTTTGAGATTACCGGATATTTAAGAGAAAAAGGCGTGGATGTTGTGAGTTTTGGTAATTTTCCCACTATTAGAAAAAAGTCAAAAATTGTAAACTGTTCTGATAGTATTTGTTCCGCTTTTAAGGTAAGGGATATTTTGGGTCTTCATCATCTTGCGATATATTCAAACTATGACAGTTCTAAAATGGGAGATGCGATTGTGATAATCGGCACAGATTTTAATGAAAGTAGTATTCAAAAAATAAAGAGATAAGAAACAATAAAAAAATGGAGGGTATATATGGCAGATTTGATTACCGTTCTTAAGTCAGCTGTAACTCAAGGGGCTAGTGATATTCATATTTGTGTTGGAAAACCGGCGATGATGAGATTATCGGGTGTTATACAGCCTATCACACCTACCGATCCTCCGATGTCCGCGGAAGAAACCAAGAAAATGATTTATTCAGCTCTCTATGATGATCAAAGAGCTAAATTTGAAAAAGACTGGGAGCTTGATTGTTCTTTTGCTATTAAAGGAATCTCAAGATTCAGATTAAATGTTCTTATAGCAAGAAATGGTGTTGAAGCTGTTATGAGGGTTATTCCTTCCATAATACCTACGGCGGAGCAATTGGCCTTATCTTCAACCATTACAAGTTTATCCGATACGCCCAAAGGCCTTATTCTTGTTACCGGCCCCACAGGTTCGGGAAAAACCACCACTTTAGCCTGTTTATTGGATATGGTAAATCAAAAAAGACAGGGGCATATTTTAACCATAGAAGATCCTATTGAATTTACATATGATGGCAAAAGCTGTATAGTTCGTCAAAGAGAAATTGGTCAACATACCAAATCCTTCGGTACCGCTTTACGCGGCGCCCTCAGAGAAGATCCGAATGTAATTTTAGTTGGAGAAATGAGAGATCTTGAAACCATCCAACTTACAATAACAGCTGCCGAAACGGGCCATTTAACCTTCGCTACTTTGCATACGCAAGATGCCCCTTCAACGATTGATAGAATAATAGATGTTTTCCCTCCTCATCAGCAGATGCAGGTTAGGGTTCAGCTTGCCAGTTCACTTAAGGCTGTTGTTTCTCAAATACTTTTGCCCAGAAAAGACGGCAAAGGCAGAGTCGCGGTAAGAGAAATAATGATTATGACTCCGGCTATATCCAATCTTATTAGAGAAGGCAAGACTCATATGATATATAGCGCCATAGAAACCGGAATGAAGTTCGGTATGATTTCAATGGATAAATCACTTTCAAATCTTGTTAAACAGAATTTTATAACAGTGGAAGTCGCTCTTGCTAAGGCGCATAATCCTGAAATGTTAAAGAAACTTATCGGAATGGCATAAGCAAGAAACAGTGGTTAAGAATTTGGAAAGCGGCATTAGAGGGAGAATTTTATGAATGACTCAGATTTTAAAAGTCTTAAAGAAATTTCCATGTTTAAAAAATTTGATGATAAAAAGCTTAAAGAGTTTTTTAAAACTTTTCAGCAAAAAAAATATAATGCCGGCGATATAATCTTTAAAGAGGGTAGTGCGGGAAATACTTTGCTTATCCTTATTGAAGGTGAAGTCGTAATTGAAAAAAAACTTGATGAAGAAGAAAAAGAGTTTAAACAGTTGGCTCTTTTGAGCGCCGGAGAGTTTTTTGGAGAGATGGCGGTTATTGAAGAGAAGCCCAGAACCGCTCAAGCAAGAGCTTATGCCGATACGGTTTTATATGAATTAAGTCATCAGGATTTTTTCAATTTTATTAAAGAACAGCCTGAAACGGGAATGCCTTTTCTTGTGGAAATAACAAAAACGGTTTTAAGAAGACTTCAAAATACCTCCAATGAACTTACAATGCTTTTTGATTTAAGTAAGCTTGTTATGGAGGATCATGAGTCGTCAAAAGAATTTTTGATCAAGGCGGCCGGTGAGATAGTTCCTTATTTGGAAGGTATATGGAATATTGACGTTTATATCTACAATCAGTTTAATGAAGAATATGATTTGGCTCTTTCTCAGGAAAAATTTAAAGAAGAGAAGAAGCTAAATGTTTCCGATGAAAATATTATGAACGGTTGGCTTAATGACCGGGCTTATGTATCGGTTTTTAGTTTAAAGGATAAAAAACTCGGCTATATTCTTTTTTCAAGAGAAACGGATTTTACTAATGTCCAGAGAAACAATCTTAGCACCATTTTTAACACAATATCGTCCATCTTGGCATCGGCTATGGAAAACATAGATCATAGAGCGGAGCTTTTTCTTATGGAAAAACTTAAGGAGAAAAAATACACAATATGAACCAGAAAAAAGAATTTAAAAAAATAGCTTTATTGGCGGCTAATCTCGGTAGTGATAAAAAAGCCAGTAATATTGAAGTATATGAGCTTACAGAGGAATCATCTTTAGCTTTTTATATAGTTGTAATGACGGCGGAGTCTTATCCTCAGATGAACGCAATTGAGGATGAGGTTTCAATTCAGCTTAAAAAGAAAGATTCTTATATCCTCTATAAAGACGGACCTAAAAGTAAGCAGTGGAAAATTATTGATTATGGTGGCATCATAGTTCATATTTTTGATCCTATCGCAAGAGAGTTTTATGATTTGGATAAAGTTTATCACGATTTTAAAAAAGTGAAGTGGGAAAAAGCTCCCGCTAAAAAACCTATAAAAAAAGTTGTTAAAAAAGCTGTGGCTAAGAAAAAATCCGTTAAGAAAAAGGTTATTTCAAAAAAACCGGCAACGAAGAAGATTGTCAAAAAAACTTCTGCCAAAAAACTTACTAAAAAGACAGTCAAGAAAGTTGTAAAAAAAGTTATTAAGAAAACACCTGTAAAAAAGAAGACTGTTAAAAAAATCATTAAGAAAGCGGTTGCCAAGAAGGTAGTGAAAAAAGTTACCAAAAAACCTGTGAAAAAGATTGTTAAAAAGACCGTAAAAAAAGTTATTAAAAAAAAGACAATTAAAAAAACAGCTAAAAAAATCGTTAAAAAAGCGGTTAAAAAAATTGTCAAAAAAACAGCTGCTAAGAAAAAGGCTGTTTCAAAAAAACCGGTAAAGAAAAAAACCGCAAAGAAAATTATTAAGAAAAAGAAATAAGGAATTCTAATTATATCCGGTTTATGGGTGATAATTGGTGTTTCTTTTTCTGCAGGGTTCACTATGCTTGATGCTTTTGAAAAAGAAATTAAAGACAGTTTGCAAAAAACCTTTAAACTGGATGATGACGCTTTTAAAAAGTTTAATATTTCCCCTTCTCCGGGACATATAAAAAACGATTTTTCCATATCATGGCCCATTGCCTCGGCCAGAATTCTTAAAATGCCGCCAATGGAAATAGCAAAAAAAGCGGCTGATATTATTTCCCGCGATAATATAGATTCTGTTGATGTGGCACAGCCGGGATTCATTAATATTAATTTAAAGGAAGAATTTCTGCTTAATAATTTGAGCAAGATACTATCACGCTCTGATTATTTTAAAAATCCTAATAATTCCGCGCAAAATATAAATATAGAATTTGTCTCAGCCAATCCCACAGGACCTTTGCATTTGGCTTCCGGTAGCGCGGCCACTTTAGGAGATAGTCTTGTTAGAATTTTAAAGTTCTTGGGTTATAAAGCAAGTTCGGAATTTTATGTAAATGATATGGGTAATCAGGTTGATATTTTAGGCCAATCTTTAAAAGCCAGATTTATAGGCGAAGATGTTCCCGAGAACGGTTATCAAGGTGATTACCTTAAAGATATTGCCTCTCTGCTTCCTGCTGATGCTAAAGAGTGGCAGGACAAACAGTTCTCCACTTTTGCTCTTGAGAAGATGATTGCTTTGCATCGTGAGGATATGAAAGGTTTTGGAGTTGAATTTGATAGGTGGTTTTTGGAATCTGAATTGAAAAAAGAAGATTCCGTTGAAAAGGTTAAAGAAGAGCTTAAGAAGAAAAACTTAAGTTATGAAAAAGAAGGAGCCTTATGGTTTGGCTCGTCAGATAAGAAATCGGAAGAGGAAGACCAAGGCAGAGTACTTGTTAAATCCGATGGCAGAAATACTTATTTTTTAAGCGATATCGCTTATCATTTGAATAAATTCAAAAGAGGTTTTACTAGGCTAATAGATATATGGGGCGCCGATCATCATGGTTATGTTCCCAGAATGAAAGCGGCCATGTCTGCTTTAAATAAAACCGATGGTTCTTTTGAAGTTATAATACATCAATTGGTTTCACTTAAAATGGGCGATAAGATAGTAAAAATGTCCAAGAGGAAAGGAGAGTTTATTTCCCTTAAGGACTTAACTGAAGATGTAGGCCGAGATGCTTGCCGTTTCTTTTTTGCCATGAGAAGCCCAAATACTCACTTGAATTTTGATGTTGAACTTGCAAAAAAGAAATCCAATGAGAACCCTGTTTTTTATGTTCAATATGTTTATGCCAGAATTTGTTCCATCTTCTCTAAAGTTGAAGAAATGAAATTTGATATAAATGTTGTGCCTGATTTCAATAAGGTAAAGTTAAACGCGGAAGAAAGAGAATTGATTAATAAAATTATTTGGTTTGAGAAAATTTTAAATACCTGCGCTATGGATTTAACTCCTCATTACCTTACAACCTACCTTATGGAACTTTCAAGCCTTTTCCATTCCTTTTATGATAAACATAAAGTGGTGGATGAAAGTAATGCTGAGACTACACAACTTAGGATTTTTATTCTGCGAGGAGTGAAGTTTGTCATTAAGGAAGGCTTGAATTTGATTGGCGTTTCTGCCCCCGAAAAGATGTAATTAGGGGAAGATTCTTTTTAAGTTTTTTACCCCGTGGGTTAGGTTTAGTGTGGTTATTGCGAGAACCCGCGGGGTTAAAAGCTAAGCCTATACAAACAATTTATTTTGCCTTCTATTTGTGAGAGTCTGACAGGTGTATTTACACGTAAGATTATTGATGATTAAATCCTATAAGTTTACAGACTCGCTTATGCAGAGGTTTTAAACGCTGTTGTTCACTTCGGTTTATTCGGCGACTGCGGAACTCGTAAAAAAAGCAATGTTTTTTAACTCAGACATCCTCGTCGTTTCAGTGAAATACCTTCATAAACCTTGCTCTCAAAGCTAAACCTCAGAAATCGCTTTCTAGTAAACTTATCGTCTTTTGTTTCAATCCTTCATTAATTTTGTAAGAGATAATCCCGCCCACCCTTTTGATGATACAGCTGAATTACCCTATTATAAGGAGAGTTTTATAAAACGATTTATAATTTAATTTAAACTGTCGCTTTTATTCCTTTTTTAAAACGTAGTATTTTGGTTTTTGGTGGCGTATTGTATAATCGCCGCTCTTCCATTCAAGGAACATGTATTTCTCTTTATTTATTTCTTTTATTTCGTAGGCGCTTGCTGTTTTATCCCCGCTATGCATTACTATTCCTTTAGTCCATGTATTCCAGGTGTTTGTGGTTTTACCTTTAGGTAGGAAGGTTAAGTCTTTCAGGTAGAGGTCGTCTTTAAAGTTTTTTGCGTCTATCTTGAAAAGTGAAGGTTCTTTAACAAAATCCACGCTAATCCATTTACCTATTACTGCCGGGTCGTTTATAAAAGGTAAGTCTATGTTGTCTAGTGTTCGTTTTTCTGAACAGCCAAATATACCAAGTGGTATTAGCATCAGGAACATTATCATTATTTTTTTATTCATATTTTTATTATTTTTTCCCAAAAACAATATATCAAATTCTATCGGACATTTCCTTTCGCCGCCTAATAGGCATAGCCTCTGATACGGCACTGGCATAGCCTTGTGTCGGGTGGGTAATACAATGTATCTATGGTTAGGGTGTGGACACTCTCTCCCATAAAATTCAAACAAAAAAGGCTGGGAGTTTGCTAGGGAGCGATTTCTGTTAACGCCGTTTCTAAAGTATACAGATAATGCCGTTAATTAGTGTACAGGTG
>CAZHQC010000038.1:0-20031 GCA_964534135.1 uncultured Elusimicrobiaceae bacterium
AACCCGTAGTGGATAAATGGGTGTTTTCCACTAATGGCGTTGCCAGCGCCGGACGGTTAAAAATACCGTCAATAGGTTTTGGCCCTTCAGATGAAATTTACGCGCATACGGTTAAAGAAAATATGCCGGTTTCTCATCTTTTAAAAGCTACTTCTTTTTATGCGTCCATAGGTATGTTTCTTTAATAGCTAAAAGACTTGAAAGAATAGATTTTTTACAAAATTATGATTCCACGAGAGTTAGATCTTTGCGTTACCAATAACTGCAATATGAATTGCCTTTATTGCTATGCTGCGGGAAAAAATTTGGCTAAGAAAAGTTTGACGCTTGAGGAAATGAAAAAAGCCATTCTTGTTTATTTTGAAGCAACGCTTTCTGAAAAAAGAAAAATTGACAAAATAAGCATTTCAGGGGGGGAGCCTCTTACTCATTGGAAGGTGGTGGCACCGTTCATTTCCTGGTTTACTCAGCATGCTCCCAAAGATGTAAATGCTGAAATTTTTACCAATGGCTTATTATTGGATAAAGCTAAAGCCAAACATATACTTGATAATGGCTTTAAATTGAGAATAAGCATTGATGGCGCGAAAAAAACGCATGATGCTATTCGCGTTTCAGCTTCCGGAAATTCGTCTTTCGATGCTTTTATGAAAAATTTCAAGTCTTTTCCTGTTTCTTTAAAAAAACGCTGTGAAGCTGTGCCTATAATATCGGAAAGAAATGTAGCTGATATTAATCGCAATATGCGGTTTTTAATGGATTTGGGTTTAGCTTGTGTTAAGCCTTCTTTTGTTTTAGATGAAGTATGGAAAGAAAAATCGTTTGAAATTCTTGAGCGTCAATTTTGTTTATTGAAAAAACTTTTAAAAAAAGAAAAAAAGTATTCCGTGAGATTTGAAAAAATAGCTTTAAAAAATCTTTCCGGCGGTTTAAAAGAATTTTCCGCGTCAAATGAAATATCTATTGGAACGGACGGATATTTTTATCCATCATCTCTAATTTCAGCTTCTGTGGCGGCCAAAGGCGAAGCTTTCAAAAGAAAATACCGACTGGGTAATATAAACTCTGGAATTAATTTGAAAAAATTTGGCAAACTGAGAAATGAGGCTTTTAAAGATATAAAAAAATCGAAAGCCAAATTATATTTAGGATGTCTTCTATGTATGCACTATAGCTCCAAAGTAAAAAAAACTGATTTAAAGAAACTGCTTGTAAGCGCTGAGCGAATAGCTGAAATTACGGCTAAAGCAGGGCTTGGGGAAATTTCTCCTTAATTTTGCGGGATTTTAAAATATAAAATATGGCCAGAATTTTTCTAACAAACTCTCCTTTATTAAGTTTTCATACTCTTCAGGCTTTGTTCCCTAATGGAACTCCTTTGAATTTGCAGATAATAGCGGGCGCTCTTGAAAAGGAAGGCCATGAGGTTAAAATTTTTGATTCGCAAAGTTTGTCGCCTTTGCATAAGGATTTTCTTTTTGCTTTGGAATCTTTTAAGCCCGATATTGTAGGGTTTTCTAATTCCGAAATACCCAATACCGGAGTGATTATTTCCGTAGCTTCCATTTTAAAGAAAAAATATCCTCAAATAAAGTTTATGGCCGGCGGACAAATTCCGACTTTTAAAAGTGAATTATTTTTAGGGCGCGATAAACCATTTGATGTTCTTGTTTTATATGAGGCTGAAACTACGGTTGCCGCCATAGTGAAAGTCCTTTTACAGGGCTCTTCATTTGAAAATACGCCGGGCGCCGCATGGTTTGGTGCTGACGGCGCAATTAAGTATTCAAAAAAAAATGAAGCCGCTTGCATTCTTGATTCTTTTCCCTTGCCGTCATGGAAAGAATCTTTTAAAAAAGCTTCTTTTTCAAAGGGTTTAGCTGCCACTTTGGAAACTTCAAGAGGGTGCCCTTATCATTGCTCTTTTTGCTCCATACCCGCTTTTTACGGAAGCAAGCCAAGATATAAATCTGTGAAAAGAATTTTACAAGAGTTAAAAACATTGAAGTCTTTAGGAGTTACAGAAGTTTATTTTATAGATGATTCTTTCGCTACAAAAACTGAAGCTGCGCGTGAACTTTTTGAAGAAATGATTCGTGAAAAGTTGAACATGAATTTTCTAATTCAGATTCGCGCGGATATAATTTCTTCAAATCCAAAGCTTATAGAGTTGGCAAAAAAAGCAGGAATGTTTATTGCTGTTGTTGGATTTGAGGGCTATACTTCAAAAGTTCAGGACGGGGCCAAAAAAGGAAATTCGGATAAGATAAATATTGAGGCGTCGAAGTTGCTTCGTTCTCTTGGTATTGCTGTTTTTGGAACTCATGTTTTTGGACCTCCTAAAAGTGGTTGGCTGGACAATTGGATAACTTTTAGAAAAGGACGCCAAAACAGCGACATTTTTAGGATGACAATTTTCACCCCTTTGCCTGGGTCAAAAATATATTTTGAGCTTTTAAAAAACAAAGGCCTTAATTCAAATAAGTCCGAAGATTTTTACGAGGGGAAGTATTTGATCAAAGATAATCATAAACCTTTATTGATGCAATTGGCTTATTTTGGTTTATTGGTTTTGCATTATATTTGTCCCGGAACTATTTTAAAGGCCATTTCTCATCCAAACCGCATAATACGAGTTTTTAATCAAAGGGCTTATAAGGGAGCTTTTCGTTTCGTATTTGGAAAGATATTATCCGCTTTAAGTTTTAACGGGGCCTTAAAATGAAAAAGCCTTCAATTCTTTTTTTTAAGAGTCGTAGTTTAATTGCTAAAAACACAGGCACAACTCCGCCTTTGGGCGTGCTTTATGTGGCCGCCTTCTTGCGCGAAAAATTAAAAGCGGATATTAAAGTTGTAGACGCCATTTTTGAAAATGATTCAGTAAATTCTGTTTTAAAAAGTATAAAGGAATGTTCTCCAGATGTTCTTGGCATAAGCGCTCTAACGGCTGAAGCTTTTTTGGCGCATAAAGTGGCAGCTGCGGTTAAAACGGCATTTCCGGATTTACCGATTGTTTTTGGGGGTCCTCACCCTTCATCAGACCCCGAATCTGTGATGGAAGATGAAAATATTGACACCATTGTTATTGGAGAAGGGGAAGAAACTTTTTGCGAACTTGTCAGGGTGATTGTTGAAGAAGGCCCTTATTGGAAAAATCCCAAGACGCTTTCTAAAGTGGAGGGTTTGGTTTTTAGAGGTGAAGGCATTGAGTTTTCTGCGCCAAGGGCATTAATAACTGATTTGGACTCTCTGCCTTTTCCCGCCTGGGATCTTATAGACTATAAGAAGTTTTGGAAACAGGCCAGTATGGCGACGATTGGCATAAGGCCTTATTTAACGATGTTTACTTCAAGGGGCTGTCCGTATCATTGCGTGTTTTGTCATCAGCTTTTCGGAAAAGTTTTTCGAGCTCGGTCTCCTGAAAATATAGTGGAGGAAGTTAAAGAAATACTTAAAATGGGGGCCGGTCACATAGAAATTTTAGACGATATTTCCAATCTTAATCATAATAGATTTAATGGCATGCTTGAATTAATGCTTAAAGATAATTTGCATCCCATTTTAAGTTTTCCAAATGCCATAAGGGCTGATATTATGCAAGAAGATTCCATCGATTTACTTAAAAAAGTGGGAGTTGGTGAAGTTTCAGTGGCGATTGAAACCGCATCCGAAAGATTGCAAAAATTAATATGTAAAAATTTAGCCTTGGATAAGGTAAGAAATGTAATTGAAATGATGGCTAAACGGCGTATTTTTACTAGAGGATTTTTTATGATGGGCTTTCCAACTGAAACCGAAGAGGAAATGCGGGCAACCATTCGTTTCGCTCATTCTTCTCCTTTGCATTTAGCTTTATTTTTTACGCCTAATCCATTTCGCAATACAAAACTTTTTGATATGTTTGAAAAAGCCGGTAAATTGCCGGTAAATTCAAACAGTATAGATTTTGAATATTATGGCTCACCATTTAATGCCAGCGAAGTGAGCGATATGCGCTATCGCCTATTATATAAATGGGCTTACTATGGTTTTTATCTTAATCCAAAGAGAGCCTGCGCCATACTTAGAGACCGGCCGTTTTTATCGGATGTGCCAATTAGAGCATATTCTTTATTTAAAAATGTTGTTTCATTCAGGAGATTAAAGGAAAATTGATATGGCCAATGTTTTGATTATATCGCCTTATCCTCTTTACAGAAGATGGCCCACCACTCCGGATACAGCTAGGATAGTTACAAATGCCACTCCTCTTACATTGCCACAACTTGCCGCCAGTCTGCCTAAACATAAAGTTAAAATTTACGATGGCAATGCTTATGATATTTCATTGCCTGAGTATGCTAAATTATTGCGGTGGTCGGATATTGTTGCCATAAATATTATGAGTTCTTTTGCGGCTTTGAATACTGAACTTAATGTTCGATTTATAAGAAAAGTAAAATCTGAAATAAAAATAATATTCGGCGGTCATCATGCGACCTTTCAAGCAGAGGAGTGGCTTTCAAAAGGAGTTGACATAGTGGTTAGGCGAGAAGGAGAAATTACGTTGCCGGAAGTTGTAGATGTTTTAGTGGGGGGTAAAGAACTTAAGAAAGTTAAGGGCATCTCTTGGCATTTAGGCGGTGATATTATTCATAATCCTGACCGCCCCTTTATTGAAAATTTAGATTCTTTGCCTATGCCCAGATGGGATTTAATGGATTTTGGCAAATATCATTTGTTCCTTCGAAAAAAAGGTTATTCGGCTTGTCTTGAGACCGGTAGAGGATGTCAGGAACATTGCACATTTTGCCAGGTTGGTCCTATGTGGAATCATACCCATAGATTTAAATCCGTTAATAGAGTGATGGAGGAAATGAAATTACTCACGAGTCAAGGCGTAACAAAGTTGTTTATAGTTGACGATAGTTATGGGGCGAATGTGGATACCGCTAGACAAGTCGATATATACAAAATGATGCGGAAAGAGAATTTTAATTTTGAATGGGGAGGAAGTTTCAGGCATGATTATGTTTCATTAAATCATAAATTGCTCAAAGAGGCCGCAGCTACCGGTTTGAAATTTGCCTGTGTAGGATTTGAAAGTGTAGAAGGATCTGATCTCGATTTATTTAATAAAAAAAATATTTCCTTCGAAAATCTTGACTCATATGTGAGGGAATATGAGTTTTTAAAGAGTCTTGGGATATTTACTTTTGGTTTTATTGTGATTGGCTATCCGGGACAAAATGAAGATTCCGTCATGAGAACTCTGGAGAATGCGCATAAATTTTGTGATTATCCGTTGGTCACCCTGTATAAGCCTTTGCCGGGCACCGTTGCTTATAGCCAAACAAAGCAAAAAGGTTTAATGACAAAAAAGATGTTTTATCATGATCCTTTTACTGTGGCTGTTAAAGGAACTAAGCCTATTTTAGCCAAATATAATCGGTTTTTTCTCAGGTATTTGTTAAGTCCAATGCGTTTATTAAAAGGGTTTGCGAATAAAAATTACAGGCCTATGGAAACTATTATTTTTAAGTGGTTTATTGGCGGTATTTTTAAAGCTAATTTTAAAAATGTCGGGGATTTTTTCTGGTTTATTTTTAAGGGCCGAAAATTGCCGGAAGACATATATATAAAGTATTTATGTGAAAAGTATCTTTCGGATAAAAATATTTCTGAACTTGTAAAAAAAGCGAAAAAAGCAGACTAAGTATTGTAGAAGACTTAGAATTTGATGAATTTTGTTAAAATAGATAAGGTGGATTTAAAAATTATGGTTTTACCTCGTGTTAATTAAATTATGCGACAATGCCGCAATTTATAATAAGTTTTTGTGAAAAACGGAGAAAATAAATTTTTATGTTAAAAGTTTTTATGATTCAGCCTGTCAGAATATATAAACGCTGGCCCATGCCGGATGATTTTACCGGATTGATTACGGGAACTCCTACGCTGGCATTTGCGCAATTAAGCGCTCAAATAAAAGATTGTATATTTGATTATGTAGATGGAACCGTACAGGACATATCTCTTAAAGAATTAACTCGTCGCGCTCAAGTGGCCGATGTCGTTTTGATAAATTCTCATTCCAGCATAGGAGCAATTAATACAGAAGCCAATGTTAGGCATATTTTAGATACTTGTCCCGGAAAACCCATTATTGTAGGCGGTCATCACGCCACGGTGTATGATTTCGAGTGGCTTTCAAGGGGAGTTCATTTTGTGGTTAGAAATGAAGGCGAAGAAACTATCGTGGAGCTTTTGGATGCCATTAAAAAGGGCGGCCCTTACGATCATATTGAAGGTATTTCATGGCGGGATTCAAATAGGGAGTTTCATAGAAATCCTTCGAGAGCTTTTATAAAAGATCTTGATTCCTTGGCCATTCCTAATTGGTCCATATATGATAAAAAGCTGTATAACTTGCCGATGCCAATTAAGGGGTATGCGACTACAGCGGAAACATCGCGTGGTTGTTCATATAGATGTAAATTCTGCGCGGCCAGTGAAATGTGGGGGCATACTCAAAGATTTAAGAGTCCGGAGCGAGTCTTGGAAGAATTGCGTGTTTTATATAAACTAGGGTTTAGAAAAATTTGGTTTGGCGACGATAATTTTGGAGCTGATCCTGAGCGCTATGCTGAAATCTACGAAGGGATATTGCGCGAAGGAATGAAATTTAATTTTATGGTGTTTATCCGCACAGATACTGTGGCAAAATCACCTGAATTAATCAAATTGGCATATCGCGCGGGGATGAGAGTGGTTTTAATGGGTATTGAAAGTCCTGTTGACCGTATTCTTGCAAATTCCGGAAAAGCCAATAATGTGGATAATGCCAGGAAGGCGGTGGAAATATTGCGTTCAACAGGCATTTTTGTCGGGGGATTTTTTATAGTCGGGTATCTTGACGAAAAGCAAGAAGAAACAGATTTAACTTTTCGCGCGGCCGATGAAATGAGCGATTATCCGATTATTTCAATTTTTGAACCCCGGCTTGGAACAAATGATTTTACTCGCGCGGAAAAGGATTTTGATCTTCCTTCAAGTGATATGTTTTACCATAATACCGAAAGTTTATTCCAAGCAAACTTCATATTTTGGAGCAATATCGCAATTTTTATCGCAAGTATTTATTTCATCCAAAACAAATGAATAAATTACTATTTGGCAATCCGACTCAAAAAATTTGGTATCGCACTCAATATAAAAGGATGGCCCAATCCGTTCTTTCGGTAACTGTGGATAAATTTGTTCATCCATGGAATATGGTGCGTGATATTTATGATTAAGCGTGATCGTTTAAAGGTTTGTTTTTTAACAGTTTATTTGATAAAGCAAATTTAATTATTTCGGAGATATAAGTGCGAAAATTATTAATGCTTCAACCGATACATATTTATAAGCGATGGCCTATGCCTGATGATTTTACCCGCTTATTTATGAGTTCTTTGAATCTTTCTTTCGCGCAATTACGCAGTCAGCTTAAAAATTACGAGGTTGAATATCTTGATGGAACTGCCCAAGAATGCTCTCTCAAAGAACTTACAAGGCGGGCTCAAGCTTGTGATGTTATATTGATAAACGCGTATTCAAGTGTGGGTGCGCTTAATGTGGAGGCTAATCTTAGACATATCATAGATACCTGTTCCGGAAAACCCATTATTATGGGTGGTCATCATGCCACATTTTATGATTTCCAGTGGCTTGGCCGCGGCGCTCATTTTATTGTTCGAAATGAGGGAGAGGAAACTATTGTCGAACTTCTTGATGCCATATTTAATGGAGGTTCTTATTCCGGGATTAAGGGCCTGTCATGGCGAGGCAAGGATAGAAAATTTTATAGAAATCCCGCAAGAGAACTTATTGCCGATTTGGATAAATTGCCTATTCCCGATTGGAGCATATTTAATCGGGAACTTTATGATTTACCTCTGCCTAATAAGGGTCTTGCCACCTCAATTGAAAGTTCCCGAGGTTGCGGCCATAAATGCGGTTTTTGCTCGGCCAGTAAAATGTGGGGACATACTCAAAGATTTAAAAGCGCAAACCGAGTCTTGGAAGAACTTCGCTTTTTGCGCAGTAAAGGATTTGGAAAATTATTTTTTGTTGATGATAATTTTGGCGCTGACCCTAAGCGCGATATTGAAATATATAAAGGGATGTTAAGGGAAAAAATGGATTTCAATTTTATGGTTTTTATGAGGTCGGATACCGTTGTTAATTCGTCTGAAGCGATAAAATTGGCCTATAAAGCCGGTTTGCGAATAGTATTGCTTGGTATCGAAAGTCCTTCAAAAGATATGCTGGAAAATTGCAATAAGAATAGTGATTTTGAGAAAAGCAAAAAAGCCGTTGAAATTTTGCGCGCTAATGGCATATTTATCGCCGGGTTTTTTATGACGGGTTATATGGATGAGAAGGAGGAAGATACCGACTTGGTGTTTAATATAGCTGATACGATGTCAGATTATCCTTTTATAGCCATATTTGAACCGCGCATGGGAACGCGGGATTTTGATCGCGCCATGAAAACATTTGATGTGCCCGGGGGAGATATGTTTTATCATAATACTTCACGGTTTATTCCCAGTAAGGTTCATATACTGCCGAAGTATCGTAGTTTCTATCGTAAATATTTACTACATCCAAAACAAATTAGTAAATTATTGATAGGCACACCAACTCAAAAATTATGGTTTCGCGGTTTATATTGGAAGATGATGAAATCGGTTCTTTCAATTAGTTTGGTAAAAATATCTCATCCATGGGAAATGGTGCGGGATATTTACGAATAATTATGAAGTTGGAGTTTTAAAAGAAACTTTAAAAGCCGCTGTTTTCGTTTTTCAGATAATATTGGGAAGGAGGAAAGTATGAATAAAGAACATTATGATGCGATAATAATAGGGGCCGGCCCCGGCGGTCTTTCGGCGGGGCTTTCATTGGCGAGTCACGGTTGGAAGGTATTGATTGCGGAAAAAAACGGACAGCCCGGAGGAAATTGCACCGCTAAAAATTATTCCGGCTATACCTTTGATCTTGCCGTTCATCAACTTTCCGGTATATCCGGTAAAGGATTTTCCGGGGCGATATTGGCGGATTACGGTATAGATAAGATGATTGACTTTCGGCGAGTATCGCCCTTCATGGTTATATGTATGCCGGATAAATCATATACGATTTGTTCTGAAAAAGACGCTTTTCGCGCGGAATTGATTAAAAATTTCCCCGATGATGCGGCGGACATAAATTTGTGTACGAGTAAATTTGATTCGCTTAGAAAAGACGCTTTGATAGCGGAGCGCTTGCTTTACGGCAATTCTCCCGTGATGAAAAGAATGATAGCCGGAGAAATTACTCTAAAAAAGCTATTAACATTTCCGTTTACTGCTTTATTTGGAATAATCTTCAAAATGAATTCCACCGCTGATGAAATGTTAAGGCAATGGGTGAAAAATCCGAAACTGCGTTCCGTGATACATTCTTCGTGGTCATATCTCGGTCTTCCCCCAAAGAAGCTTTCAGGCCTGATGATGAGCATGTTTTTGCCGATGCAATATTCAGAGGGAAGTTATTATCCCAAGGGAGGTTCGCAGAAGATAGCGGATGCCATGAGCAGCACTTTTCGCGAGCGAGGCGGAGAAATTTTGTTAAATTCCCCCGTAGAGCGCGTGCTTGTTAAAGGAAAACGAGCCCATGGAGTGGAACTTTCCGATGGGAGAAAATTTTATGCCGACACAATAATAACAAACGCGGCTATTCCTCATACTTATACGCGTTTGTTGGAACCGGGCGCGGTTTCAGCCGGATTTATGAGGCGATTGGAAAAGATGACATTATCCCTGGCCCCGTTCAAAGTCTATCTAGGTTTGGATTATAATGTGGCTGAACATGGGATGAAACATCATGAATATATGATTTTTCCGGGATATGACCACGAAGCCAGTTACCGTTCTATGTTGCGCGGTGAGGCTGAAGGACTTAGTGTTAACTCTCCCAGCACGATATCTCCGGAGCTGGCTCCCCCCGGACATAGCACATTAATAATTAGCACAATAATGCCCTGGAAACCTGAACAGGATTGGCGTTTGAAAAAGGATGAAATAGTTGAAAAGATGATAGCTTTGGTGGAAAAGAAAATGCTCCCCGGTTTGTCCAAACATATAAAGGTAAAAAAGGTTCTTACACCCGAAGATTTGCAAAACTTAACCAATTCATCTGAGGGCGCAATGTGCGGCTGGGATAATACTCCGAGTCAGACTCTTACCCGCCGCCTTTCCATGAGGTCTCCGCTTCGAGGACTTTATCATGTCGGACAATGGACAAGTCCCGGAACGGGAGTTACATCGGCCATAATTTCAGGCTGGTTGCTTGGTAAAAAGCTTAATAGTTGGGTTGGCAAAGTTCTTTACAAAATAATATGAATGTAAAAATAAAATGAAAGAAAATCCCAAGATATGCATGATAAGTGTGGAACCTTTTTGTAAACCTCAAGGGGTTCTAAGTTCAAGATGCTTTAGTTATTTTGCTGCCAATGGCTGGGAGATAACTCGTGATATTTCCAGCGCTGATTTTGTGCTTGTTAATACTTGCGGATTTCATGAGAAGACTCAAGACTGCTCCAGGGAAGAGGTGCGCAAGGCATTGGCTGGAGTTAGAAAAGGCGTAAAAGTAGGGGTTATCGGTTGTTTAAATAAAATTAATCCTAAAGTTTTAAAGGAATTTCCTTCGGCGATTATAATGGATGATTTAAAAGATCTAAATGAATTTATGAACGCTAAAATACCCATTTCCAAAATAGATAATTTTAATTATGATGAAACTTTATTTAAGAAGTATGGGTTTCAGCCCTCTGGTTATCAAATATTCGATAAAGTTCAATTTTTTTTGGGAAACATAATATCTAAATCCGCAAGAAAATTCTCATATCCGTTTGCTGAAGCGTCTCATTTACAGCAGGTTCTTGCCGAAATGGATCATGGCGGAGACCGTAGTAAAATATATATAGAAATAGGGAAAGGGTGTGTTGGAGAATGTTCATATTGCGTGATAAAAAAAGCCCGGGGGCCGATTGAAAGCCGCAAAGAAGAAGATATTTTAGCTGAGTTAAAAAAAATCTATAAACCTGGAAAGATAATAAATCTCGTAGCGGATGATTGCGGCTCATGGGGTATTGATTTTAAAAAGACCATTTTTGATTTAATAAACGGTATTGAAAAAGCTCTGCCGGGAGCGGGCATAGATTTATGTTATATAAATCCATTTTGGTTTGAAAAATATCCGGATGAATATGTAAAAATGTGCGAAAATGCGAACATAAGCAGTATTAATGTTTCTCTTCAATCAGGTTCAGATAAAATAATCGTTGCAATGAATCGTAAGTATAAAGCTAAAAATGTGCTCAATGTAATTAAAAGGATACGCGCGGTTTCTCCCCGCACCATGCTGTGGGCGCATTTAATGATAGGTTATCCCGGTGAAACCCTTAGAGATTTTATTCGTACAATGCGCGCTGCGACTTATTTCGATTTTTACTGTACATTCTATTTTTCATCCGTGAGGTCTGATCAAAATTATAGTCATAATATTATCGTGTGGCTGTTTAAAAATGTGACGATGAGGAGCCTTAAGTATTTTAGGATGTTTTTAAAGTTATTCTTTATTTTACCGTCTAAGTAATAAATATGGATATATCGTTTACTGGCGGGAAGGTTAAGGAATATTTACTATTATGAAATCAATAAAAGAAAATAAAAAGTGGGACATAAACAGTGATGGTTTAATCAAAAAAACCGATACACTTATTTTGGGTGCCGGATTAACGGGACTTAGCGCTGCCTATAAGTTAAAAAAGCTTGGGTTTAAGGATATTCTTATTCTGGAGAAAGGGGACAGGCCCGGGGGTTTATTAAAAACCAATAGAAAAGAAGGGGGAGCTATTGATGAATTGCCGCATGTGTTTTTTAGTAAAGATAAAATAGCCAAAGATTTCTTTCTAAAAATGGTTGGAAAAGTTTATAAACATTCCCATAATCTGGGGGTCCTGTGGAAAAAAGGCTATATTGATTATCCCTTTCAAAACAATATTCATCAATTGGAAATTGAAGAAAGAAAAAAAATTTTAAAAGATTTGATTGAAAGAAAACCATTTGAAGATTGTAAGGTCAAAAATTTGGAAGATTTTGCCATAAAAAATTTGGGTAGGGAAGTGACGGAACTTTTTTTTAGGCCATATAATGAAAAGCTTTGGTTAATGCCTTTAAAAAAAATGGATTATAAATGGCTCTCATCTAAAATAAAGATGCTTGAAGGCCGGGATATTGTTGAAAGTGTGTTGGGTAAGGGAAAGAAAAAAAATAAAGATGTGGCTCCTCATGCCGAATTCATATATCCACAGAAAGGCGGAATAGAAACGCTTGTGGACGGTTTGGTGGCAAATGTAGGCTCAGATAAAATCAAACTTAATACCAAGATAACAAAGATAGACGCTAAGAAAAAAATGGTTTTTGCGGAAAAAGAAGTTTTCCACTATGATAGAATCATTTCGACCTTGCCTTTAAAGGATGCCCTTCAGTTGTCAGGCATGAAAAAACAGGCAAGTGTTTTAAAGCGCTTAAAAGCGACAAAGGTTTTTTGTGTTCAATATGTTCTTAATAAAATTAATCTCCCCAATTATCACTGGATATATGTTCCCAGCAAAAAAGAGCCTTTCTATAGGCTGACAAGAGTTGATTTGATAAATCCAAAAGCATTTAAAGGCAAGAAGGTTTTGCTGGTTGAATGCGCCATAGCCGAATCCGATTTTCCAAATGAAAAAATTTTTATTAAGAAAATTACTTCCCATCTTGAAAAGCTGGGTATTTTAAAAGGAAAAGATATAGTGAGGACATGGCATTCCGAGCATTTTCCCGCTTACCCTGTTCCGCATTTCAAAGGTGAGAAAGATATAGACTTTTGTCTGAAGGAGCTTTTAAAAAAACAAATCATATCCTCCGGTCGTTCCGGAGAATGGTTCATAAAAAATATGGATCATAGTATTTTAGCGGGTTTTAAGGCCGCCGGGGAAATTTCAAAAAGATGATTCCCGTGGTTATACTTACAGCGGGGGAAGGCAAACGCCTTGGAAAGATATCCGGGAAATTTTCCAAAAGTTTATTGACAGTGGGCGACTCTACTTTATTGGCCGGTCATTTAAATAATTTTCTTAAAATAGGAATTAATGAATTTATTATAGTAGCTGATCCTTTATCCTCTAAAATTGAAAAAGAGGCCAAGAGTGTTTTAAAAAATCATAAAGCCTCTTTGCGCATTGTGCATCAAGATAAAAGATTAGGGATAGGTCATGCGGCATTATTAACGGAGAAATATATCGGACGGAGAGAGTTTGTCCTTATTTTGGGAGATACTTTTTATGTGCCAAAGGATATTTTGTCCGCGGTAAAAGAAATAAATTCCGGCACGGTGGACGCCATTTTATCCGTGAGAAAAGTTGCAACTGAGAAAGACATATTTAAGGAATGCACCATAGAGCTGGATGAAAACAATATTGTTAAAAAGATAATTGAAAAACCAAAGCGTGTTTTGAGTATGATGAAACCTTGCGGAGTTTATTTTTTTAATCATAAGTTCTTTAAACATCTAAAAAAAACCTCAGTCTCTTCTTTAAGAGGCGAAATAGAATTGACGGATGCGATAGACGATTTCATTAAAATGGGTGGAAAAGTTGTGGCCAGAAATACACTGAAATTGGATATTAATATCAATTACCCACAAGATATATTGGCTGCCAATTTAGCCTGGCTCAAAGAGAAAAAAATAAAAAACTTTGTTCATCCAAGCGCCATTATAGAGGAGGGCGCTGAACTTTCTGAAAGTGTAGTGAGTCAAGAAAGCCTTGTTGGAAAATTTTCAAAACTTAAGAGAGTTTTAGTGTTTCCCGGAAGTTCCATTCCCGCCGGCTCAGATTTAAAAGATATTATTATTATGCCGGATATGAAAATTCATATAAAATCATGAAGAAAAATATACTTCTTTTCCAGCCTCGAATCGGCGATATGGATATGTTTAGAGATAAGCCTACTCCGCCCATGGGTTTATTATGCGCTTCTTCTATGATAAGTTCAAAATTTGAAATAAGACTCTTGGATCAAAGAATAGAGGAAAATTGGCGGAAACTTTTAAGAACTCTCATAGATGACAATACAATAGCTATTGGAATTAGCATTATGACAGGTGGGATGATTAGAAATGCTCTTGAAGCTGCCGGTGAGATTAGAAGGCTTACAAGAGCCCCAATGATATGGGGAGGAATACATCCCTCTCTTTTGCCCAAGCAAACTGCTTTAAATGCTTTGGTGGATTATGTTATTGAGGGAGAGGGAGAAGAATCATTTGCCAGACTTGTGGAAAGAATTTTAAAAGGTGTAAAAGTTGAAAATATTCCCGGAGTTTGGACTAAGGAAAATGCTCACTTAAAAGAGAGGCCAAATAAAACTTTGCTTGATATAAATAAGCTGCCGGGCGTTCCTTATCATTTGGTGGATATGGAAAAATATATTCAAACCTATCGCGGCAAGCGGATGTTTTTCTATCAGGCAAGTAGAGGTTGTCCATGCAGATGTTCCTATTGTTATAACAAGGTCTTTAATTTGGGGCTTTTACGTTCAATGGCCATTGAAAGGGTTTTGGAAGATTTAAAGCAGTTAAAAGAAAAGTATAAGTTTTCATTGGTCTATTTTTTAGATGACAATTTTTTTGTAGATAAAAACCGAGCTCTAAGTATTTTAAAAGGGCTTAAGGAACTTGGCTTAGGGTGCGTCCTCCAGGGAGTGGATATAGAAAGTTTAGATCGTTTGTCGGATGAAGATTTGGATTTTATAGAGAGTTCGGGAGTTGAGAGAATTGCAATAGGAGTTGAATCCGGCTCAAATAGAATTAGAAATAAGATTTTAAAAAAAGAAGGAAGTGTGGAGTTGGCAAAACGCCAGCTTATCCGTTTTAAAAATAGGAAAATTATTGTTTTGTTTTCCTTGATGATAGGTTTGCCTTCTGAAAGTAGAGACGAAATAAATGAAACGATTAGATTTGGTTTGGAAATTTTAAAAATGGGCCCTAATTTTAGGATACCTCAGTTCTATATATTTTCTCCATATCCGGGGACATTATTGTTTAATAGCTTAAAAAATGAAGGTGTGAGTTTTCCGTCAAAACTTGAGGATTGGGGTAAATATGAATGGGATTATTCCCATATGCATGAACATTCCCCCAAGACTAAAGATTTTTTGGAGAGAGTCGGTTTTTTAAGCAAATTTTTAGATTCCAAGTTTGGCGATTATGGTTCCGGCGGTAAGATTTTAAAAATTATTTATAATTTTTACCGGCCTATTGCCTGGTTTAGATTAAGCAAAGGTTTTCTAAAGCCTCTTCCGGAAAAATTTTTTTACAGAATGTTGAAAAAAGTATTTACATAAAATTATTATGACTTTTGAAAGAAATATTTCCGTCTAAGATATTTTAAAATCGTTTTTGCTATTTCAAAGCAATATGGCAGAGGGGAAAGGCTTGAAAACTGAGGGCCATAATGAGCTGTTATTGGAATTTCTGCTACTTGAAGCTTTAGTTTGCCTGCGCATAAGAGCATC
This sequence comes from uncultured Elusimicrobiaceae bacterium, assembly GCA_964534135.1. Taxonomy (GTDB): domain Bacteria; phylum Elusimicrobiota; class Elusimicrobia; order Elusimicrobiales; family UBA9959; genus JAKLQJ01. The sequence goes on from CAZHQC010000038.1 coordinate 15,630, forward strand.
TCACCGTCAAAATGAAATTTATCCGTAAGAGTTTCAAATTTTATGGCGTTTAAGGCTTTTAAAGAATATGCCATATAACCGGAATGATATTCCGCGAAATTTAAATTAAAAATTTTATTTTCAATTAAAGTTATCAAGCGGCTGGCAAAATACCTGGCTTTTGGCATTCCTTCAGATAAGGCTTTTCCTGAAATAATTTTAGAGCCCATTGAAACATCCGCTTCTTTCCTCAACAAAGGCTGGATTATTTTTGCCATTTCAGAGGGGGAATATTGTCCATCGGCATGGAGCAAAACGGAGCATTTGCATCCTAATGAAAGAGCTTTTTTAAAACCGGTTTTCTGAGCCGCGCCATAGCCTTTATTGGACTTGTGATTGAGAACGATAAAATTCAGCTCAAGTTTTTTCGCTGTTTTTTCGATTTCAAGTTGAGTATTGTCCCCACTCCCGTCATTTATTATTATAATAACAGCTGGAGAAGGTAATTCGCTTAAATTGGCTTTAAGTCTTGAAAGAGTTTTGAAAATGGTTTTTTCCGCGTTAAAGGCGGGGATGATTATGGCTAATTGGCTGTCATTTGAAGGCATGAGATTTGAATTGAACTGAACCGGCAAAAAATATGAATACGTCAAAATTATTTAAAGGCAGAAATATAATTTATAAATTGTTTTTGTTTTTTGTTCCAGCTACCGTTTCCCTTCTGCAATTATACTACATCTTTAACATTTATTGCTATTTCTATATGGTAAGTGAAACAAGGGCGGCAGGCTTGGTTTTTCTGGCGGTAATCCCCTTGCTTATATCGGAATTTGCAACAACCAAATTTTGGGAGGTCGCAAGATATGGTTGGACTAAAAATGTTAAGGCCGCCTTTTTTGCCCGCAGTCTTATTTTCATTGCTGTGGGGCTGAGTTCTTTCTGGTACCCGATTAAAATGAAAGATGAGGCCAGCTTAATAGCTCCGTTAATTTGGACATGGCCTGAGGTTGTAAGAATCTCTTGGGAGGCCAGTGTTTTACCCGCTTCTTTTTTTCTTATCGGTATTTTAGTTTTTTACTATCAATTTACGGCAAAGAAACGCCTTTTTAGATTTGTTTCAACATTTTTTATTCCCGGCGTGGCAACTATTTTACTTTTTTCTCTTTTATATTTTAGTCCGACAAATTTCTTGAGAACATGGAATTTAAAGAGACCGAGCTTTGTTGAAATAGTTTTTCCAAAAGAAAATCCGGATTTTAAAAATAATTTTTTGCCTCACGGTGGGTTTTTTCCGCATGATTTATATGTGGAAAAAAATGATGCTTGGGCTATGTTTTCAACAGGGCCTACTTTCAGGAGTAAAGGGGATGAAGATAAGCTTAACTTTTTATGGATAAATTTAAAAAATTTAAAATTTCAAGCTTTTTTCGGAAGTCAAATTCGAAGGTTTTATTCCGAATGTTCGGATAAATTTTATTTTTCTCCCTGGCATAAAAGCGCAGTATTTGAATATACGCCCGGAAGTAAAACTTTTAAAACTATCAATTTGCCAAAAAAAATAGGCGGAGAAAAAGTTGAAGAAATTTTTTCCGTTTATCACGATTGTCAAAATAAAAAGGTTTATGTTGCAAATAATATAAATCCTGCTTTATTTGTTTTGAATAGTTCAGATAATACCCTTGAAAAAAGCTTGTCATTGGTTGGGAAAAACGGCATAAGGCATAGTTCTCATGTTTTTGCGGTTAAGCGAAATCCCTTCAGAAAATCAATAATTTTATCTATGTATTCAAAGTATGCCTTGCTTGAACTTGATGAAAAAACTCTGGCTTTTAAGAATAAAGTGGAGCTTTTAAAATTTCCCTATGCTTATTTTGATGTGGTTTTATCTCCGGATGGCAGGTATTTATATGCTCCTTCCATATTTAAAAAAAGGATAATGAAATTTGACGCTGAAACTTTCGAATTAGTTAAAAAGATTAAATCCGAGCCGCATTGCCGGAAGTTGGCTTTTTCAAAAGATGGCAAGTGGCTTTTTGCGGTTTCATATTTGACGGGAAAAGTTTTTATTTATGATGCCGCGTCAGATTCTATTCTAACTTCCTTTTATGTTACACCCAGGGCGGAAACTCTGCATGTAAGCGATAATTATCTTTATATAGCGGGATCTGAAGGCTTGTTTAGAATTTCAAATAAAGATTTAAAAGTTTTAATTGAGACCGATGAAAAGTTTTAGCGTGTAGGTCTTTTGCCTTGGATGCTTAAAAAGGTTTGGTCCTTGGTTTTTACCCTGAAGGATTTTTCTATTTTTATGGGGAAATTAAAAAAAGGAGCATCAATCGTAAGAGTTTGAAATGTCCCTCCACATAAATTTTTTTTATTCTCCACATATCGGAGAAAGCGTTCATCAACGGGTTTTCCCAGCCAACTCTCAGTGATATATTTAGGTTCAACGCCACTTATGATGGCTTTGATTTTAGATTCTAAGAGAGTCTTTAAAACAGTTTTCAACGGCATTTTAAACAAAGGTTCAATTGCCACAAGCCCCAGTTCAGAACATCTTTTTTTAAGTATAGAGCACTGCTCTGGCATTTCATGACATCCTATGATTACATTTTTAAATGGATAAAGTTTATTTGCTTTTTTTATTCCTTCGGAAAATTTCTTATCTAAGTTTTTTGGTTTTTTAAAAGAGATGTTTATGTCATGCCGGTAAAGCGGAATACCCATGCTTTTAGCTTGTAAATTGATTAATCTTATTCTGGATAGATCGTTAAAAGCAAATAAATGCTTAGCTTGAGCGTTCATATAAAAAAGAGAATTGGGTTTATGCCCCAAGCGCAAGGCTAAGAAATAAGCTAAAGCGCTGTCTTTGCCTCCACTCCACACAGATATGGCTTCTTTTGTCATAATGGAAAAATTATACAACATATTTTGTGCAGCTTTTTCTTGAGGTCGCGCATTAGGGCAAAGGTCTTGCAAACTTGTTAATTATAACTTATGAAACAGTATTAGTTTGACGAAAGGGCTTAAAAAATATATAAAATATAAATGTAGTAATTTAAGTTCCCGTTTGCAAAATATTAAACCGCAACAAATCTAAAGGAGATTATAAATGAAAACAATGCTTAGAGGTAAAGACTGGATAGAGACTGTAAATTGGTCAAAGGAAGAACTTGAAACCGTTTTAGATGTGGCTAAATATCTTAAGATGAAATTCTCACTTGGTGAAGCGCATAGAATTCTTCAGGATAAAACTTTATTTATGATGTTCTTTGAGCAATCCACAAGAACCAGAAATTCAACAGAAGCCGCTATGACTCAGCTTGGTGGTCATGCCCATGATTTAACTCCCGATAAAATGCAGATATCCCATGGCGAAACACCTAAAGATACCGGCAAGGTACTTTCAAGATACGGCCATGGCATAGCCATAAGAAACTGTTTTTACGGTGTTGGAAATAAATATATAAGAGAAGTAGCCAAAGAAGCTGATATCCCCGTTAGCAATCTTCAATGTGATGTTGACCATCCCTGTCAAACCATAGCGGATTTAATGACCATAAGAGAAAAATATGGAACCAATCTTAAGGGCATGAAATTTGTTATTTCATGGACTTATGCTCCCGCTTATGCGCGGCCTCTTTCCGTTCCTCAAGGTTTGATTACCTTAATGCCGAGATTTGGCATGGATGTCGTGCTTGCTCATCCCAAAGAATTCAAGCTTATGCCTAAAACTATATCGGATGCCGAGAAATATGCCAAAGAAGCCGGTTCAAAATTTGAAATCGTCAATGATATGGATGAGGCTTTTAAAGACGCCATAGTGCTTTATCCCAAATCATGGGGCTGTCATCAATTTCTTGATGAACAAAAAATTCCCGAGAAAGAAAGACAGGCGCAGGGTATGGAATATTTGAATAAATATAAATCATGGGTTTGCACAGAAAAAAGAATGAAGCTCGCTGATAAGAGAGCCTCATATATGCATCCCCTTCCCGCTGACAGAGGCGCTGAAGTTGAAGACGCGGTAATTGATGGCCCGCAAAGTATTGTTTTTGACCAGGCGGAAAACAGACTTCATACTGTAAAATCCATACTTGCTCTCACAATGGGCGGTAGACCATAAAAAAAACAGTTTAAAGTTTTAGAGTAGAGAGAATAATTAACAGATAGGTTAAGGTAGATAGTGGTGCAAGAAGGTCGTCTGATGCGCATAGCGCCCTGATACGACACTCGGCATAGCCTTGAGTGTCGAGGTATAGGCAAAGAAAAAAGGAAATTTCCTTATTCTCAACCTTTACCTCTTCCTTTACCTGCTGTTTTTAAAGGAAAAATTGAAATGAAAAAATTAAGAATATTTGCTTTTGGTGGAAATGAAGGTTGTAGTTAAGGGGAAATCCTGCCATGCTTCAGCTCCCGAGCG
>CAZHQC010000039.1:0-19797 GCA_964534135.1 uncultured Elusimicrobiaceae bacterium
TAAAAAACTAAGACTATGACATTTCTAAAAACTTGCAACATTAATTATAATATCAAAATATAAGGTGTATTAAGCAATGATTTTGGTCAAATTATGAATATTACAGATTCAGCGCAATATTTAAAAGGTATAGGTCCCGTTAAAGCCGAGTTATTGGACAAACTGGGCATTATATCCATTAGTGATTTAATGTTGTATTTTCCTGTAAAATGGCAAGATAGGAGACTGGACAAAGAAAAAGACTTAAATGATGATTTTCAGGATAGTTATGTTTTTTTTGGTAAGGTAGAGAGTATAAAAGATTTATATACATCTTCCTCATTGAGAATCTTTAGGGCTATAATTTTAAATGGCGCTCAGGAAATAGAAGCCGTATGGTTTAAAAGACATAATCCGAGATATGATGTTTTTAGTCAGCTCCGCAAGGATATTAAGTTGGGCGAGAAAATATGGCTGGTGGGAAAGCCGGAAGACCCTTTGTTTAAATTTAAGATAAGGGTTGAAGAATATTATCTTGACGGTGATGAGCGCGCTCAAAGAGCTCATATCAATAGAATTGTTCCCGTTTATCCTTTAACGGAAAAGCTTAACGGGAAGTTTATGCGTTCCGCCATTTACTTTTCCTTATTAAATTTTGCCCAAGAATTACCTGAGGCCTTGCCCCTTGATTTATTGGCAAAAAGAGGGCTTTTGTCGGCTTCTCTTGCTCTTAAGGCCTTGCATTTTCCTGAAAATCTTTCAGAACTTAAGCGCGCAAAAAAAAGATTCATTTATGAGGAATTATTTCTTCTAACTATGGCTTGGGCCATAAAAAGACGGCAGACCAGGAATATTAAAAAAGGCTATACCTATAATTTAAAGAAAAATATTCTTACGCCTTTTAAAGAAAGATTGGGTTTTGAGTTTACCAATTCTCAAAGTTTGGCGATAAAGCAAATTTTCAAGGATATGCAGTCTTTTTCTCCCATGGCAAGATTGCTTGAAGGTGATGTGGGTTCGGGCAAAACCGTCATTGCCATGAGCGCGCTTTTGCTGGCGGCTGAAAACGGTTATCAAAGCGTTTTTATGGCGCCAACAGAAATACTTGCTGAACAGCATTTTATGACTTTTGAAAAATATCTTAAGGATTTGCCTATTAGATTTGAAATTTTGACTTCAAAATTAAGTCCTGCTCAAAGAAAGAAAGTTATAGAGAGAATTGCAAAGGGGGAAGTGGATATTGTTATTGGCACTCATTCCATTATTGAACCGAATGTGAAATTTAAAAATTTGAAACTTATGGTTATAGATGAACAGCATCGTTTTGGCGTAAGGCAGAGAGCCGCTTTAAGGCAAAAAGGCGAAAGAGCCGATATGTTGGTGATGACGGCAACGCCCATACCCAGAACCTTATTTCTGGCTCTTTATGGGGATTTGGAACTCACGGTTTTAAAGGATATGCCTCCTGGACGCCAGAAAGTAGAAACCTCAAGTGTTCAGGAAGACTTGGCTTTTAAAGAAACGCGAATTGAGCTTTCAAAAGGCAGGCAGGCCTATATAGTTTATCCCGTAATTGAAGAATCCAAATTAGCGGATTTAAAATCCGTAAAAGAGGAATTTGAGAAAATTAAAGTCACTTTCAAAAATTATAAAACGGCTATGCTTCATGGCAGGATGAAAAGCATAGAGAAAAAACGCATTATGGGGGAATTTTTAAATAGGAAAATAGATGTGCTGGTCGCAACTCCCGTGGTTGAAGTGGGTTTGGACGCCCCGAGCGCGGCCATTATGATTATAAATAATGCCGAAAGATTCGGTCTTGCCAGTTTGCATCAATTGCGCGGCAGAGTCGGGCGGAGCAAATATAAATCAAAGTGTTTCCTTATAAGCAATAATTTAACTCCCGATGCTCGTGAAAGGATAAATGCCATGTGCGAAACCTCAAGCGGGTTTCTCATAAGCGAGAAAGACAGCTATATAAGAGGCATGGGAGATGTTCTGGGCGTCCGCCAGCATGGCGATATGGATTTTAAAATAGCTGATATTTTAAGGGACTCGGATATCTTAAAAAAAGCCATTGAAGATAAAGATGAAATTTTGGAACATGATCCCAATCTTACAAAAAGAGAAAATCTTCCTTTAAGACGAAAACTCCTTAAACTTTATCAAAACAAATGGAATATAATTGATTTAACTTAAGTCACATTGACTTAGTGTTTGAGTGTGGTATACTGTACTGGCAACGGTTGGGGTTTTGTTTCCGCTAATAAATCGTGCATAAAACTTTTCAAAGCAAAAAATGAAAAAGAATTTTTATCAGTCCCTCCTTGGGAAGTCTCTCCCAAGCACCAGCCTGATGGGCAATTATCCTCGATTAAAGCTAAAAAAATGATTGAGATTGCGGTTAAAGAGGGCTCTAATTTCTTTGAATGGACTCATAAGAAATTAAACGGCGATAATTTTTTTGCAACGGTGCTTTTAACGCGCTACAAAGCAAAAAAAGATGTTTGCGTGCAGGCGACAGTTAGGGATATCTCAGAGCAGAAAGATATGGAAATGGAAAAAATAAAACTTCAAGAGCAATTTTTACAGGCACAGAAAATGGAAGCTCTTGGCAGTTTTGTCGGCGGTATAGCCCATGACTTTAATAATCTTTTAACGCCTATCTTAAGCCTTAGCGAATTATCAACTAAGGAAGATGCTGAAAAAAATCAATTGATGGCTAATTTCAATGAGATTAATAAATCCGCCTTGAGAGGAGCAGAGCTTGTTTCCCGGCTTTTGGCTTTTAGCCGCGCGCAGCCCCTTAATCCCAAAGTAATAAAGCTGAATGATCTTCTTAAAAATCTTGAAAAATTATTGATTCCTTTGATTGGTGAACATATTGAACTTAAATGTTTTTTTGATAAAGCGCTTGGAAATATTGAATTTGATCCGGTTCAAATGGAACAGATTATTTTAAATTTGGCGGCGAACGCCCGTGATGCTATGGTCGATGGAGGAAAACTTACCATTGAAACCCGGAATCAGTGTATAGATAAAGACTATATTGAAAGCCATTCTAATTTTGAAGAGGAAGATTATATCGTCATGACTGTCAGTGATACGGGAATGGGTATGGATAAAAAAACCATTCAATATATATTTGACCCTTTTTATACCACCAAAGGAAAATCTGAAGGAACGGGTTTGGGGCTTTCAACCGTTTATGGCATAGTTAAGCAGAGTGGTGGTAATATTTCAGTTTATAGTGAAGTGGGACAAGGCACCTCTTTTAAAATATTTTTAAAGAGGTCAAAATCTGAAGTGGAGATAATTAAGTCTAAAGAGGTTCCTATCAATACTGAAAGTTTAAAAGGAAATGAAACTATTCTTTTGGTTGAAGATGATGAAAGTGTTAGAAGAGTTGCGGAAAGAATGCTTGGGAGATACGGTTATAAGCTCTTTATAGCTATTGATGGGCAAGAGGCAAAAGAAATCTGTAAAGAGCATAAAAATATTCAGCTTATATTTACCGATATTATGTTGCCGGGCGGTATGAATGGCCAGCAATTGGTTGAGGAAATTAAGACTTTAGGCCCTCAAGCAAAAGTTCTTTTTATGTCAGGTTATACGGATAATATTATTGAACATCATGGCATATTGGATAAAGGTGTAAATTTTATTCAAAAGCCTTTTGGCTACCAGGCGCTCGGCATAAAAATTCGGGAAGTCTTGGATGGTAAATAAGGTTTTAGAATCATAAGTTAATCTATAGGAATTTCAAAGTAGGCACAAAACAAATCTCTCCCTGCCCCTCTTTGTTAAAGAGGGGAGTAAATCTTCCCCCTTGTGTAAAGGGGGTTAGGGGGATTTTGACAGGATAAAGAAAAGTCGCTGTCAAAGGTGGCTAATTTAGTGTAACGGAATTTCAAGCCTCTGGCGGGTTGACTATGTCACATGTCGCCTGCCTTCGCATTTTAGATTCCTCTGGAATCTGCAGAGGGTAGCAGGGGGCTATGCCCATCAGACGGCCAAAGTTTGTGGGATTGGCCATAAGATGGCTAAGATGCACAAATTTATAGCTCACAGATAACGGGGATAACAAGGATAGTGATTAAAAAATCCATTAAATCCGTGAGCAAGAAGAGTTTCCCGCCTAAGGCGAGACTAATTTAAAAAAAGCCGAAGGAAAAAATCCTTCGGCTTTTTATTATTGATTGTTTTATCCGTTTTATTTTTCTTCCATAAACGGATATCTATAATCTGTGGCCGGCACAAAAGTTTCCTTAACCGTTCTGGGGGAAACCCAGCGAATAAGATTAAGCATGCTTCCCGCTTTATCATTTGTTCCCGAACCCCGCGCTCCGCCAAAAGGCTGTTGCCCTACTACCGCGCCAGTGGGTTTATCATTGATATAAAAATTCCCAGCAGCATTCCTTAGCTCCTGCATGGCTTTTATTATTGCAGCTCTATCTTGAGCCATTACCGCTCCGGTTAAAGCATAAGGGCTGGTGGCGTCACAGATTTTAAGCGTTTCTTCAAACTTATCATCATCATAAGGATGAATAGTCATTACAGGTCCGAAGATTTCCTCCTGCATAGTTCTAAAGTTAGGGGAAGAAGTTTCAATTATAGTCGGCTCAATAAAATAACCTTCCTTTTTATCGCATTTTCCGCCTACCAATATCGTAGCGTCATTTGCTTCTTGAGCGCATCTGATATAGGTTTTTATATTATCAAAAGAGGCTTCATCTATAACGGCATTCATCGCATTGGTAAAGTCGTCAACGGTGCCCATTTTGATGGTTTTTATTTGAGCTACCAAATCGTCTTTAATTTCAGCCCATAAAGATTTTGGAATATAAGCGCGTGAGGCCGCCGAACATTTTTGTCCCTGATATTCAAAAGAACCTCTTAATATGGCAGTTTTAAGGGCGACAGGGTCCGCGCTTGAATGCGCAAATATAAAATCCTTTCCGCCTGTTTCACCAACTATTCTGGGATAAGATTTGTAAGTGTCCAAATTTCTAACGGCGCTTGCCCACATTCCTTTAAAGACCGCGGTGCTGCCGGTAAAATGAATGCCCGCAAAATCAGTTTGTTCCAAGACAGGTCCGCCCACTTCGCTTCCTGAACCGGGGAGCATATTGATTACGCCATCGGGCAGTCCGGCCGCTTGAAAAAGTTTCATCAGATAATAAGCGGAATGCACGGCTGTGGAAGCCGGTTTCCATAATACGGTATTACCCATTATGGCGGGAGCGGAGGGAAGATTGCCAGCTATTGAAGTAAAATTAAAAGGAGTTACGGCAAAAACAAAACCTTCAAGCGGTCTATAATCCACATAATTCCACATACCTTGAGGGGAAAAAGGTTGTTGTTTATAGATTTCCTCCGCATAATAAACATTGTATCTGAAGAAATCCACAAGTTCGCAAGCAGCGTCTATTTCAGCTTGAAAAACATTTTTAGATTGGCCAAGCATAGTGGAGGCGTTCAAAGTGGCGCGCATTGGTCCTGCCAATAATTCCGACATTTTTAAAAATATGGCCGCTCTTTGGCCGAAGGGCATATTATCCCAATCACTTTTAGCTTCTTTAGCCGCAGTCGCTGCCATTTCAATTTCTTTTTTTCCGGCTTTATGATATTTGGCTATGATATGTTTGTGGTCATGAGGAATTCTTATCTCACCCATATTACCTGTGCGAACTTCTTTTCCTCCTATAATAAGAGGGATTTCAATTACTTCTTTTTTCATTTCAATTAATTTAGCTTTAATATCTTTTTTTTCTTTAGATTCCTTGATATAACCTAAGATGGGCTCGTTTACCGGTTTTGGCACTTGTAATATGGAATTCATGTTTTCTCCGTTTTATTTTGTATTTACAATAAAATTTTAATTACTAAAGTTACAGGCCACAGCATCCGCCTGTAGGGCAACTATCATTTCCACCGTCTTTTTTAAGGCCGGTTATTTTATCCGATATTTTTATGACCTTTCCAAGTTTTTCGTCATAAACATATTTTCCCGTTATGGTTTCTTTTTTATTTTTTTTATCTGACATAATGGAACTCCTTTTTTTAGAAAGATGGTGCGCCCATCAAGAATCGAACTTGAATCCCCAGCTTCGCAGGCCGATGCTCTATCCGTTGAGCTATGGGCGCATAAAAAATATTCCTATGACTATATTTTATAACTATTGGCTAATATAAACAATATGCCCTCATTTGTTACGTTGAGCATTAGAATAAAAATATATGTGACTGATGACTTAGAGCCGGTGAACTCTTTGCCATCTATTAAGATATTAAATATTTATATTCCCAGAAAATTTCGCCACCAAGATTTTTCATTTTCAATTGAGGTTTCCTTATCCTGTTGATTTATTTGTCGTTTATAGACGGGCATGGAAATTCTGAAAGTTGAACCTTTGCCGTATTCACTTTCAAGATTTATTTTGCCATCTTGCAGGACTACCAAAGCTTTGGTTATGGAAAGACCAAGCCCTGTGCCTTTTATTTTTTCGCCGGAAGCGATTTGAGCGAATTTATCAAATACTTTGGCTTGGTTTTCTTTTTTTATTCCGCAGCCGGTATCTTTAACGGAAAAGAAAACGGAATTTGCTAATTTTTCTTTTCCAAGGTCTATGCTCAATTCAATTTTACCGCCGGTAGGAGTAAACTTTAAGGCATTTGAAATAAGGTTTATTAATATTTGAACGGTCTTTCTTTTATCGGTATAGATTTCCGGAAGATTATCTTCATTTATTTGCAGGAGACTTATTCCCTTGCTTTTGGCCCAGGCGTTCATGGAGTCAATCGCTTCCTGAGCGATTTCAACGGGAGAAATAGGCACGGAATGAAAAATCATTTTTCCTGATTCCAATTTTGAAAAATCCAGAATATCATTTATTAAGGCCGCTAATCTATTGGAATTTCTTATAGCCGCGCTTAGAATGTTTTTTGAAGAGTCTGCGACCTTTTTTTCTTTTGATAGAAGTTCTAAAGCGGCTTTTATGGATGTTAAGGGTGAGCGGAGTTCATGGGTCATATTAGATATAAAATCTTCTTTGAGTTTCTCCATTTGTTTTAGTTTGGTTTCATCAGTGGGAATTGAAACGGCGCCGACTATTTTGCCGTCTTCATTTTGTATTATGGTGGTGGATTTTTTTATGGTTTCCGCTATATCTTTTCTGCCTTTTTGAGAAATATCTTTTGAAATATCTTTTTTGTCTTCGGAGCCTATTTCTTGGGCCAGAGTTAATATTTGATTTTCAAGATTTGAAATATCAAATATTTGTTTGCCGGAAATTTCTTTTAATGACTTTCCACTCATTGTTTCCGCGTCTTTGTTCATCATTATTATTTTTCCGGTTTTATTTATGGTGACAATGCCGTCACCCATAGAGGAGACTACCGATTCTGTTCTGCCCATATCATTGTTTAATTTTCTTTTTTCCCGGCGATGCGCGTCAATGACAGTTTTAATTTCTTGTTCTATTTCAGCTTTTACTTTTTTCATTAAGAGATTTACTATAACTTCCCGTTCATTTTCATTATCTGTCGCCTTTGAAGCCAGCACGTTTAAAGCCGCTTCAATTTTAAAATTTTCTTCTATTTCTTTTGTAATGGATTTTCCGGGAACGGTTTCAGTTTTTTGAATTTGTGCGGCGGTATTTACGGAAGAAGGTTTTGTTTGTTCAGTGGGCGCAGCGCTTCCGGTTTTAGTATAGATGTCTTTATTGAGAATAATTTTATCTATATTATTTTCTTGCAAATATTTAAGCGGCTCTGTTTTGGCATATTGCATTTTACAGAAGGTTTTAATGTCTTGAGCGCTTAAGCCTTTAAGGAAAGTTATGCTTTGGATATTAAATTTTAAAAAAACATTTTTAATTGAATTTGGAATTTTATTTGAGGTTAAAAGCGGGGTATTATTTACGATTAATTTATCATTATCCAGAGTAAGGGCCAGTTCATCCGATATATTGAAAATTTTGGCCAATGCGGCGGTAACGTCCTCTATGGCGCTTATAACTTGAGGATGTTCCGGCTTATAGAGGTTTATTTGCACTATTGAGCGCGTTAGCGCTTTCAAAAAATCAAACCATAATGTTTTGATATCTTCAACCATAGTATTTTTTACTTCGTAAAAAATAGTCACCAGTCGTAGGTCTCAAGTCACATGCAGGTTCTTATCTTTTATTTATTTTTTTTTTGCTTTTTATTTCTTGTCTCCTGCTTCTATCTGTTCTTACAGTTTAAAGATTTTTTTATCCTTGATATCTTTAAGCGCGTTTCTCGCGTCAAATATCAATTTGGAATTTTTAACTATTGATTTATAATCCACATTGCTATGATTTGTCATTATAGCCACGCAATCATATTTTCTCAAAATGGGCATGGTTAATTTAACGGATTTATATTTCTTGCCATCGATTTCAGCTTGAGGTATATAATGATCATGATAATCCACTGTAGCTCCGGTTTTTTCCAAAAGTGTAAGAACATCTCTTGCCGGAGATTCTCTGTGGTCTGTAATATTTGATTTATAAGCCAGGCCTATTAAAAGTATTTTACTTGTTGAGAGTGGTTTTTTTCTGTCATTTAAAAGTTCAGCGATTCTGTCGGTTGTATATTTAGGCATCTGAGAGTTAATAGTCATGGCCAGTTCTAAAAACCTGGGATTAAAATTAAGAGCTCTCATTTTCCATCTTAAATAGTGAGGGTCAAGCGGAATACAATGGCCGCCAATTCCCGGGCCAGGATAAAATGGCATAAAACCGAAGGGTTTGGAAGATGCCGCCTCAATGATTTCCCATATATCAAGATTAAGCTTATTACACATTAAGGCAAATTCATTTACCATGGCAATGTTAATAGCTCTGAAAGTATTTTCCATCAGTTTCACTATTTCAGCTGTTTCAGTATTTGAAACAGGGATAACTTTATTTGCCACAAGCTTATAGACTGCGGTTGCTAATTTCGTACATTTGCTTGTTATGCCGCCGACTACTTTAGGCGTATTCCTTATGGTATAAATTTTATTGCCCGGGTCCACTCTTTCAGGTGAAAAGGCTAAAAAGAAATCTTTACCGGCTTTAAGTCCCGTTTTTTCAAGAATTGGTTTTACCAATTCACGGGTAGTGCCGGGATAAGTGGTGCTTTCAAAAATTATAATTTGCCCTTTTCTTAAAGTTTTGGTTATTTCACGCGTAGCGGTTATTATATAAGAGACATCGGGGTCCTTGCTTTTTCTAAGAGGAGTTGGAACGCAGATAATAATACAATCTTGTTTTTTAAGTTTTAAAAATTTTGTTGTGGCTTTAAGAAGATCTGATAGTGCTAATTTTTTTACATCTTGAGTGGGAACATCATCAATATAAGATTTTCCTTTGTTTATGTTTTGAACTTTTGTTTTGCTTATTTCAAAACCCAAGGTTTCAATGCCCGCCTTGGCAAATTCTACGGCAAGGGGAAGTCCGACATAACCCAAGCCTATGATTCCCAATTTTATCTTTTTATCTTCTATTGTTTTATTTATTTTTTTGATTTCCATATGGTTCATTTTATCCTATATAAAGAAGTAATTCAAAGAAAAATTCAACTCAGTGAATTAATGTGTTTAAAAAAGAAAAGCGTCCTTTAAAAAAGAACGCTTTTTCTTTATATTGAATTTTTAATATTATGAATTTTAACCGAATTTATAAGCAACGCCAAAGCCACCTTTTGGATAGCGCCATTCGATATATTCGCAGACTATCTTACAGGTTCCACATTCAACGCAAGCATCATAATTGATGGATAAGATTTCTTCTTTCTCATCATATTTATAAACATCAACCGGGCAAACAAATGTGCAGGCTCTGTGTTTGCATTTTTTGCAGACATCTTTTTCATTAACTTTCAGATGACTGTCTTCTTCATCAACTTTGTAACCTATGAGATAAAGTTTGTCTTCTATCCTCATCGTATTTTCCTCCACATATCAAATGCGTCTTTAGCCATTCTGATATAGCCAAGTTTTGCGACTCTCTTTTTTATGGCTTTTATTTTGTCAATTTTTGCCACACCGTCTATATTGTAAATATCATAGGCGGCATCTATGGCGAATTGCGGATACTTTGTAAGCAAGTGTTTTTTATCTTCCAGCATTTTAGGCAAATGCCTGTACATTTTTAAGTCTTTCAGCACAAAGCTGTTTTTCATTTTCTTTTGATAAGCGGATAATTTTTTCGCTGAAAAATCCCCTTTCTTTTTAGCTTCCAAATAGGTGTCAGCCGCCAATTTACCAGATTCAATGGCTAAATTGGAGCCTTCTCTATGCACTGCGTTTACCAGCATGGCCGCATCTCCGCAAATCATAAAGCCATCGGTATAAAGTTTGGGTATGGCAAAATAGCCACCTTCCGGTATCATATGAGCCATATATTCTTTTGTCTCACCACCATGAATAAGAGGTTTAACGGCTGGATGAGCTTTTAATTTTTCCAGCATATCATTGATATTGGCCTTATGGTCAACAAGGTCTTCAACAATGGCGCCAAGGCCGATGGAGACGGAGCTTTTATTAGTATAAATAAAACCCATTGTTGTCATGCCTTCAAAGAACGGTCCCGTAAGTTCAATGGTAACGCCTTCATTTTTATTCATAACACCGAATCTGTCGTTTACAACCTTTTCCGGCAAGCCGATTACTTCTTTAACAGTTAAAGCCACTTTATCAGGCGTAATGCTTTCTCTTAAGCCAAGAGCTTTGGTGAAAAGTGAATTAATGCCGTCGGCTGCAATAACCACATCGGCATAAAGGTCGCCATCAGGTCTATCGGTTCTAATGCCCACAACTTTCCCGTCTTCAACAATAGGTTCTTTTACAACAGTTTCATTGATTATTAAAGCGCCGGCTTCTATTGCTTTTTTAGCAAACCATTTGTCAAATTTAGCCCTAAAGATGCTATAACAGTTATATGGTTCCTTGTTAAATTTCTCGCTTCTAAGGCCTCCGCCAATAACTGAATCTTCGCTTAAAAGCCACATTTTTTGCTCTATAATATGTCTTTCAAGAGGAGCGGTTTTTTCAAAGTCCGGTATTAAATCCGCCAGAGCGTTTCTATAAAAAATACCGCCCATGACATTTTTAGCTCCCGGAAATGCGCCTCTTTCAATAACAATCACCTTTACTCCGGCAGTTGCAAGTTTGAAAGCTGCCGCTATTCCGGCGGGGCCCGCTCCGACTATTATTACATCAAAATCTTTCTTTTTCATATTTTCAGTTTTCCTTTGAAGAGTTTCGTCAGTTTGGGAAGAACCTTTAACGCGTCTCCCACTATGCCATAAGTCGCTATTTCAAAAATAGGGGCGTCTTTGTCAGTATTTACGGCCACTATTATATCTGAAGATTTCATGCCCGCCAAATGCTGAATGGCGCCCGATATGCCTGCCGCTATATATATTTTAGGATGAACCGTTTGACCGGTTTGTCCTACTTGTCTTGTATGATGCGCCCAGCCTAATTGAACGGCTTGTCTTGATACGGCCCAAGTTCCGCCCATAGTATTGGCTAAATTTTCCAATAATTTGAAGTTTTCTTTTTTGCCCATGCCTTTACCGCCGGCGACAATTATATCGTAAAAACCCAGATTTAATTTATCTTCTCCGGTTTGCACTTTTTCTATTATTTTTTTAACTATGTCCTCTTCTTTTAAATCATATTTATCTTCAATGGTTTCCATCTTGGCGGGATTTTTAATGGCTTCAAATACGCCGGGTCTAACCGTTGACATTTGCGGCCTATTATCGGGGCAAAAAATTGTAGCCATAAGATTGCCGCCGAAAGTGGGTCTTGTCATCAAAAGATTCTTAGTTTGAGGGTCTATATCAAGAGCTGTGGTATCTGCTGTTAAGCCCGCTGATAATTCTGTGGCGACTGTTCCGGCCAAATCTCTGCCAAGGGCTGTCGCGCCTATTAAAACTACGGCGGGTTTATTTTTGGCTATCAAATAAGAGATGCTTTCTCTCCAGGGTTCGGTTCTATAATCTTTAAGCGTCGGATGCTCAATAATATAAAACTTTTTGGCGCCATATTCAGCCACTTCTTTTTCAAATTTTTTAATATCCGAGCCAACTGTAAAGGCGCAGACATCGCAAGCTAAATCTCTGGCAATTTCTTTTGCTTTGCTTAATAATTGCAAACTCACAAGTTCTATTTTATCCGCGTCGTGTTCTACAAATACCCAGACATTTTTATATTCATGTATATTTTGTTTAATCATTTTATCCTCTTAAAGTTTGCCGCACTGTTTTAACATGGGCTCCAATTTATCAAAAAGAGCGTCTAAAGTTTTTCCATCACTGCCTTCAAGCATTTCACCTTTCTCTCTTTTGGGAGGGGTAAAAGCTTTTTTAACTTTAGTTGGAGAATTTTTCAAGCCGCATTGGTCAGCGTCAATTTCAGTATTGCTTGAATTTAATAAGGTGATACCTGTTTGAGCGGCTCTTATTAAATATGGAAGCGGCGCGTATCTTAAGGTATTGATTGTTTCTTCCGCTGTGATTAAACAGGGCATGGGAACTTCCACTATTTCCATCCCTCCGTCAACCACTCTTGAAACTTTTATTTTATTGGTTTTTTTGTCCGCTTCTTTAATTTCAGCGGCATAAGTGACTAAAGGAATATTAAATCTTGTAGCAATGCCGGGGCCTGTTTGAGCGGTGTCGCCGTCTATTGCCTGTTTGCCGGTCCAGTAAATATCTATGGGGCCGACTTCTTCGGCGACTTTTTTAGCTCCGGCCCAAAGGGCATAGCTTGTAGCCAATGTGTCCGCGCCCGCAAAAATCATATCGCTTAAAAGAAAGGCATTATCCGCGCCCATGGCAAGAGATTTTTTTAAAATTTCCTCAGCCATTGGCGGACCCATGGTCATAACTGAAACTGTGCCGCCGTATTTGTCTTTTAATTGGACAGCCGCTTCAATGGCATGAGCGTCAAATGGATTTATAATAGCCGGAACACCTTCCCTGATTAATGTGCCTGTTTCATAATTGATTCTTACTTGAGCGGCATCAGGCACTTGTTTAATAAAAACGAGTGAATGCATTTTTGAACTCCTTTTACTTTTTTTAATATTTTTGAAAACAAAATTTGGTGATAATTCAATAACGATTATAAAATAATTACAGATGTAAAGGCAAATTTGAATTTGCAGGCCTAGGAGCCTGTTCAACATAAGCAATTTCGCCTGCAATTGCCACTTTTGGTTTGCGCCTTTGTGTCGCTCAAAGCTATGCTGGATGCCGTATCCAGGGCTATGCTATCAGACGGCCAACTTACAGACTCCGTTGGGTCTACTCGGTTCGCGCCGCTTCGGCTCAGCTTCAAAATTGACAATTTCGTCATAAAAGTCCTATGTCGGACAGGTTCCTAGATTAAGGTTAAGCTTAATAAAAAACTGAGGTTTAATAACTCGTTCAAAGGCTTAAGTCCGGATTTTGATTATAGAATCAAAGGGTTATAATCTCTGATTTTCTTATTCTTAAACTAAGTCTTAATCTTAATCTGACGTGGTAGGGAGGACAAGACTATAAGTATTTCTTGTCCTCACAATTGTATATAATAAACAGAAAAGGTGCTTCGGCTGCTTAAGTTTGCCAATTAGCAACCATAATGGTTATTATTCTCAAATATTGGTTGTTCGCATATTTGCCGACACCGCGCGCCGCCATGGGGCGCGTGGTAGGCGTGAACCCTGTGTGGTTTATGCCACTTTATAGTAGTCTTAGGCAGATCCGCCTCAGGTTGAAAGCATAGTTTCGGATATTGGGAGAAAGGGTGAATTTTTAATGTGTGGGAAAATATTAACGGCAAAAAAAATCCGCGGACAATTGTCTGTTCTTCCTTCCAATTTGGAAATATATTTAACCAATAAATGCAATTTAAATTGCTCTTATTGCTCAAGTTCTTCGCTTATAAACAAAAGCGCTCAATCTTTGACATTTGCGCAAGTGAAACAAGCTATTGATTTGTTTGTGTCTTATATCAATCCTGAAACAATAGCTTTGGCGTGCGGGGATATTAAGAAAATCAGAACCATAGGTTTAACGGGCGGCGAGCCTTTTCTTGAATTTGATTTGTTAAAAAACATTGTTGACTATGTTTTTTTAAAATATAAATGGCTTCAGATTTCAGTGGCTACCAACGGCACTTTGCTTAATAAAAAAAAGGTTAAATTTCTATTAGATAGAAATGTGGATTTGGCGATAAGTTTGGATGGTGTCCGTGAAATTACGGACAGGCACAGAAAATTTAAGGATAGGGCGCAGTCATCGGTATTTAATGTCGTTATGGAGAATATTAAGCTATTGCCTAGTGAATATATTTCCAAGATGCGGATAATGACCACATTCTCGCCCGATACCGTAAATTCGCTTTCCGAAAGCGTTGAATTTTTAAGCGGTCTCGGTTTCTCGGCCATTGAAGTTGATTTTGATATGTACGCGATGTGGTCTAAAAAAGATAACTACAATTTAAGGAACGCCCTTAAAAAATTGAAAAAGTTTCATATTAAAAGGTTTTCAAACGAGAATTGGATTGATGATTGGAAAGTGTTTATGGGGTCGTTTCAAAATAAAATCATGAATTTTACCGGTTATGATTTTTTTAATGAGTTCGCTTTTGCGCTTGACGGTAAATTTTATCCCATAGATATTCCGGATATGTTTGATGTTAAAAACAATGGCTTCATCATAGGAGATGCGGAAAAGGGTATCGATTTCAATAAGATGAAAGGGATATATGATAAGGCTTTAGATTTTGTTATAAACAATAAATGTTCCCAAAGCATTGTGCCGCAGGCAAATAGATATTTTTATGCCGTTTTGTCCGGTAAAAACCCCTTAACTTTTCTCCAAAATTCTTGTGAAATGACAAAGGTGTTTAAAGAAGAAATGAGTTTTTTGATTGAGATTGAAAAGATTTTCGGAAGTTTTGTCAGAGAAGGAGAGTTTGGAGATTTTGTTCACAAGCCGAAGTATTATTCAAATAAAGAAATGAAGACATTAATTTTAAATGCCGATAACCTTAAGCTTGGTTTGGCGAGGAACGCTTTGGATTATTTTTTATACTCTCGAGGAAAAGAAAAAAAACTTCGTGTTAAAAGCAAATCTGTAAACGGCTTTTTTAATGCCCAAAGCGCGATTTTATATTCGGCGTTAAAATCAAGATATTTGAAAAAAAACGTGAGCATTTATTTTGATTTTAGACGGGATTTAAATGACGACCAGATTGAATTTTTTCGCGCTTGCGGAGTAAAAACGGGTTTTTATGATTAAAAAAGATTTTAATGAATTTAAGCGCCGGCTTAAAATATTGCCTTCGGCAATGGATATTTATGTGACAAATGCCTGCAATATGCGCTGTAAGTACTGCGCGAGCGGAGCGCTTATCGGCAATAGCGATATTAAAACGCTTTCACGCGCTCAGATGACAAGGGCGATAGATTTGTTCGCTTCTTATGTTAATCCCGCGCTATGCGCCAAATTCGGAGGAGATCCCGCGTATTTAAGGGAAATATCATTTACGGGTGGTGAACCTCTTTTGCAGTTTAACCTTATTCAATTCGCCGTGAAATATATTCGTAAAAAATATCCGTGGTTTAAAATGGTGATTTTTAGCAATGGTCTTTTGCTGGATAAAAAAAAGGCCGATTTTTTGCTTAAAAACAATGTCAAGGTAATAATCAGTTTGGATGGAACAAAGCGAGTTAATGATCGTGAAAGAAAAACGAGAAGCGGCGCTTCGGCATTTGAAATAATTATGAATAATTTAAAAAAACTCGGCCCCAAACGCGTCAGACAACTACATATTATGGCCACATTTACATCCAAGACCATAGGAACTTTGGTTGAATCGGTTAAATTTTTTAAAACTTTGCGTTGCAAGGATATTCATTTGGGCCTGGATCTTTACGAGATGTGGGAAGATGAAAAATTAAAATCCTTGAAAGCCGCGTTTTCCGATTTTAACGCTTATTGCGCGGGCGATTTTTTAAATTTTATGGATTTGAAGAAGAGTTGGAATTTTAATTTTTATTTTAAAGACAAGGTTTTAGCCTCACAGGATTTAACCCCTTCAAATTCATTTACCCTTTCTTCCAACGGCGTTTTTTATCCTTGTGACGAACTTTGTGTTTCAAACGCTCCTAAAGAGATTTATGGCATAGGAAATTTGGATGAAGGCATAGATTTCCGCAAAATGGAAAAAGTATACCGGCATGTGAAAAAGTATGTGCAAAAATACGATAAAATAAACGGAGTTAATTCTCCCATTGACAGATATTTTTATTCGGTTTTGCGCGGAAAGAATACTGAAAGCTATTTGAGAAATTCCGGAAAAATCACGGAAATATTTTTGGCGGAATTTAGCGTGTTTGTGGAGATAGAAAAATTATGCAAAAAAATGGCGCATGACGCGGAGTTTGGCGATTTTCTTCATAAACCCAAATATGTTTCAAATAAAGAGATAAAATTTTTCAAACTCGCGATAAATAAGCGTTTAGGTAATGCCGGCGACATATCATTGTCCGAAATTAGAAATCTTGCGGACTATTTTCTTTATTCTCGGGGCATTAACAAATATCTTGAAATCAAGTGTTCGGCGGAAAAGAAATATTTTGATATCGCGAAAGCGATAAGCTTATACTTGATGTTCAAATCAAAATATCTCGGAAAGACCGTTAAAATAAGTTTTAAATCGCCCGGACGGAATTTAAGACAGTTTGATTCACAATTTTTGCGGGATAATAAGATATCCATCGGCATAAAATAATGAAGAAACTTTCGTTTACACAAATTTCCAACTTGTCCGCCGGTTGTTTGAGTTTGGCGGATGCGAGAAAATTATGCCGCGTTGTTTCGCTGTCTTGTTGTTTTTTTGCCTCTGCTCTCTGTTTGGCGATTGGAAAATCGCCAGCTACTTTAAAACCTGATGATGCTATTTTAAAATGCGTTTCATTATCTTCCATTGAAGATGTGGCGGGCGTATACAAAGAAATGTGGGGTATTGGAGATAAGGCTGTGATTCAATGGAAGCTTGCAAGGTATTTTGAATGTGAAACATGGAGCGGGCTAAAAAAAGAGCCTTGCGCCGGCGCTAAAAAAATATTTGGCATAGATGATGACGATTCTCCCTATTCCGGTTGTATTCAGAGTTATAATATTCACAAATTCATGAAAGATAGCTTAAGCGAAGGCGCTGATTATAGCAGTTGTAAAACATTTTTGCGGGGAATGAATATATGGAAGCCGTCGCATAAAATGGGAGACGATTATATCTGCGATATTCTTTTAAAAGGATATAAAAGCCGGTATATGCCAGTGTGTAGAATAATTTCATTCGGCCTTACCGAAGAAGATTTTTATAATCACGCCGATTTTGAATATAATTGCAAAATGACTCTTTATCCCGATTTAAGATTATGTCCGAGCGCAAGAACCGTTGAAAGCAAAGATACATGTTTGGACGGCGCGGCCATTTTGGATTTTTTAAGGGATAATAAATCCGAATTTTGTTTGGATAATTCCATTTGCTTGGCGGTGGCGGGAATAAAAAATGAATGCCATAAATTGGCCGAAGAGATTTTAACTCTTTATTGCGAAAGAAAGCTGGAGACTGATCAAAAATGTTCAAGTTGGTGCATTGTAAAACCTTAATATGCGCGTGTCTGATATTTAGCGCTGTCCTAAATGTTTATGGCGCCGATTATGCCCGTGAAATAAAAACAAAAGAGCAATTTAACAGTCTTTCCTCTCCGTCATTTTTATCCGCGTCATTTAATATGCCGTCTTTAATGTTTGTTATAGATCGCTCAAATGACGACATCTATTATATAGATTCCCAAAAATATTTCATTCATTTGGATTTTATCAATAGCCAATATCTTTCGCTTACAAAAGGAAAAACTTTTATTGAAAATCAGCTGGATAATGGCAGGCGGAGGTTCATTATGGGTTTTGTCGTTAAAAAGGGAGATAAAGATTATATTCTTGAATTCTGGGAGGACGATGTCATGAGTCCTGATATTTTTGAAAAAACCTTTAAAAAAGTGGAAAAAACATTTTTTTCAAAAATTATTTTTAATCCTTTGAGCCAAGAACAGATGCTCATTATGGTTGACGATTTAAGTGATATTCCGGTTGTCAAAAATCCGGTTTATCAATCCGTTGAAAAATATCAGATGATAAATCGGGGAAAATCATTTGGAAAGCTTATAATCAGCGGAGAAATAAAAGAGGGTTTAACAACCGAATTCGGAAATATTGCCGTAATTAAATATTCTCCCCAATCATTAGCCGGAGCGACGGGATTTGTTTCCGGCGAAATTAAAAGCAATTTATCCCATGCGTGTATTCTCGCTCAAACCGTGAATATCCCCGCTTTTTATATGCCCGGCGCCGGTAAAAAACTGGCCGCTTTCAAAGACAAGTATGTGGAATTTGAAGTAAAAAGAGATACATTCAGTATCAAGTTGGTTTCTTATAAAGATGTTCAAAAATATCTGAAATTGAGAATATCCCAAAAGAAGTATTCGCCGCAGGCGGATTTGGAGTTCAAAGAAATAACCGATTTAAAAAAACAAAAAGGCCATGATAATTTAAGATTTGGCGCCAAATCGGCCAATCTTGGGCAAGTGGCGAATTTTGGCATAAAGGGTTTTAAAATCCCCGATGGTTTTACCGTTCCGTTCTATTATTACGGACAGTTTGTCAGAGAGAATGGAATTGCCGATTATATAAGCAAAATTTTGAATTCAGGTTTATTATATACCGATTTAAAATTTAGAAAAGAGCAATTAAAACTTATAAGAGAAAAAATACAAAATGGAAAAATAAACGATGAATTGCGCCGGAAAATAAAAGAAATTTTGAATGATAGATTAAAAGACAGAAGACTTTTTGTAAGAAGTTCCACTAATGCTGAAGATTTGCCCGGTTTTACCGGTGCCGGTTTATATGCGGCAGTGCCGAATGTAAAAGGCCTGAATAATGTGATTGAAGCGATAAAAATGGTTTGGGCGTCCATATACAATGACAAAGCGTTCAAAGCGAGAGAAATTTTCGGAATAAATCACGCGAGCGTAATGCCGGCCGTTTTAATTCAAGAAGAAATAAACGCTGATATGGCGGGGTTAATGTTGACGAGGAGTAATTTATCCGAAGACGGAGCACGGCCTGTAAAAATAATAATAAAATCCAACAAATTCGGCGGAAATGAAAAGGTTCCAACAAAAAAGCTTACCAAAATAAGCCTTGAAATAGAAAAATGTTTCGGCTTTATCGAGCAGAAGATAGAATGGCTTATAATGGGCGAAACCATCTATATTCTTCAAGTAAGCCCTTATAAATTCAATATTGAACAATGAAGTTCCTTGGTTTAACAATCGAGGTATCAAAGCGGATTGCATCAGTTGGGGGATGTTGTTTCTTTATCTTTGCAGAAATTACCTCGTGGAATTCATCGAATTCCCGGGACCAAAGTCCTTGGAATCTTTCAGATTCCTAAGGGAAAACATTGGCTTTATCTGCCGCGCTGTCGCTTCTAAAATATTTAAATTTTTTGCCAAGCGATGTTAATAATTGATAGGCGCGAATAATTTACTCTTCTATTTCCGCACCGGCATGCTTTGCTCTATTTCTATAATCATTGTATACGCATAAGTCCAAATCGGAAATAAAACTTAACAAGGATGAAAAAGCGGTAAAACCTTTATAGGTCATTTGAGCGCATTCTTTTTTCGTTTCAATAAATGTGGCATCCGTATCCACTGTAAAATTATTCTTGCC
>CAZHQC010000040.1:0-19596 GCA_964534135.1 uncultured Elusimicrobiaceae bacterium
TCTTAGCGCCGTCCAAAAATTGTTGTTTATATCTTTCCATTACTTCAAAATTTTTCTTTCCCATCGCTTTTCTTAAAAAATCGGCATCCCCGGGAGAAAAGCCACCCATAGTCTTTGCTATTCCCATAACCTGTTCTTGATAAACAATAGTGCCATAAGTATCTTTTAAAACAGATTCGAGCAAAGGATGGTCATAAATTATTTTTTTTCTGCCATGCTTTCTTTCAACAAATTCAACCAACATACCGCTTTGTATGGGCCCCGGACGATACAAAGCCACTAAAGCTGAAATATCACTAAAAAGAGACGGCTTCAAGCCTCTTATTAATTCTTTCATACCATCACTTTCAAGCTGGAATATTCCGGCGGTATTTCCCGAGGCTAAAAGTTCAAAAGTTTTCTCATCATCAAGAGGTATTTTGTAAATATCAAAATCGGCATTCTTCTTTTTAATTACTTTTGAAGCCATGTCTATAACAGCTAAAGTTCTAAGCCCCAAAAAGTCAACTTTCAAAAGCCCGAGTTTATCTAGCATTTCACCGTCATACTGAGTTGTTACGATATTTTTTGTGTTTCTATTGGCAATCGGAGAATAATAAACGACAGGCTTGCTGGTTATAACCACGCCGGCGGCATGAACTCCAACATGTCTTTTAAGGCCTTCAACTTTCCGGGCAATTTCAAAAAGTTTTTTAATTTTGGGATCCTTCAATTCTTTTTTTACTTCATCACTTTCATTCATTATCTGATATAAAGTCGCGTTCTGTTCTTTCGGAAACATTTTTGTTATTTTACTAACCTCATCAAGAGGAATATCCATAACACGGCCCACATCTTTGATAGCGGCCTTAGCTTTTAATGTTCCATAAGTAATAATGCTCGCTACATTATTTTCGCCATATTTCTGTCGGACATATTCAATAACCTCAGTCCGCCCCTCACCTGAAAAATCTATATCCAAATCAGGCATGCTATGACGGTCGGGATTTAAGAATCTTTCAAATAATAAACCGTGCACTAAGGGGTCCACTCTGGTAATATCCAAAGAAAAAGCCACCAAAGATCCCGCGCCACTACCTCTGCCCGGTCCCACGGGATTACCGACTTCTCTCGCATGCTCAATAAAATCCATGACTATTAAAAAGTAACTTGCAAAGCCCATCCTATTTATAACTTCAAGCTCATAATCAAGCCTTTTCTTATAATCGGCGCCAATTCTGCCCATTTTCTTCTTAAGGCCTTCAAGACAATATTGCTCCAAACATTCATTATCATCTTTAAATTTAGCGGGCTGTTTAAATTTTGGTAAATGAAATTTTCCCGTTTCAATTTTCAAATTACATCTTTCGGCTATTAATAAAGTATTTTTTATAGCTTCAGGTGTATGAGAGAAAAGCTCAATCATCTCTTGAGGAGATTTATAATACAATTCATGGGTTGTCATCTTCATTCTATTGGGATCATTAAGAGTGGAACGCATTGAAATACACATATGGGCGTCATGCGCTTCCCAATCATCCTTGCTCTGATAATGACAATCATTAGTGGCTACCAAAGGCAATTTGGTTATTTTTGCCACCTCGAGAAGATTCTTGAGCGCCGTTTGCTCCTCGGGAATACCATGGTCCATTATCTCAAGATAGTAATTATCCTTACCCATTATATCTGAATATTCCTGAGCGCGTTTTACCGCCTCATCAATATTGCCCGCCGCGCATTCTCTGGTGACATGGCCCTTAAGACATCCTGAAAGAGCAATAAGACCTTTTTTATGTTTGTCCAAAAGAGGTAAATCTATTCTTGGGTCATGATAAAAGCCTTCAGTAAAGCCTTTACTTACAAGCTCCATTAAATTATGATAGCCATCCATATCCGTAGCCAATAGGGTAAGATGGCCATTATCTCTTCTCTTTGTGCCGGTTTTTACTGTCATTAAACCGGGCGCCATATAGACTTCACAGCCTATTATCGGCTTTATACCCAATGATTCCGCCGCAAAGTAGAAATCCATAGCGCCATACATATTGCCATGATCGGTAAGCGCGAAAGCCGGAACTTTAGCTTCAGCAAGCGATTTTAAAAAACCCGAAGGTTTCCCTCCCTCAGTGATTTTCAGCATACCGTCTAAAAGAGAATAAGTTGAATGATTATGTAAATGAATAAATCCAGCAGATTTCATATATCATATAATTATATAATTAAACAGAGCGGTATTAAAATATAATGCATATTGGACTAATACTCCTAATTTGAGGATAGATATGAAAGAGATAAAACTTCTTGAGAAAAAGCTGAAAGGCAAAAAAATTTTTACAGGAAAAGCGGTGGGTTTTAATGTTGACACTATACTGCTTCCCAATGGAAAAACAGCTACCCGAGAATATTTGACGCATCCAGGAGCTGTGGCGGTGCTTCCCATTTTAAAAAATGGGGATATAGTTTTTGTTAAACAATATAGATATCCCATAAGAAAAGCAACCTATGAAATACCGGCCGGAAAACTTCATAATAAAAAAGATAATTTTCTAAAAAGGGCTATTGCCGAACTAAAAGAAGAAACCGGTTATACCGCTAAAAAATTGACACATCTTATTGATTTCTGGCCAACGCCCGCGTTCTCAAATGAATTATTAAAAATATATATCGCGGTAGATTTAAAAGCCGGAAAAGCCATGCCTGATGAAGATGAATTTCTTAATGTGGAATTCTTGCCACTTGATAAAGCCGTGAAAATGATAAAAACAGGAAAAATCAAAGATTCAAAAACAATCATCGCCATTCAGGCATATCTGCTTATGAAGAAAGCTTAAACATCTTTCCATTGGGATTATCGACAAAGTTTTACGTTCACTTTCTGTGGGTTTTCTAATTATGTGACCTTCGGATTTTCCGCCAGCTCCGGAACTCAAGCAAAAGGCAAAGCTTTAGCTCTCAAACATCCTCGCTGTTCCTGTGGAATTCACTGCAAATCCTTGGTCAAAAACCCAATATCGTTCGCCGCAAAACCCTTGCCTCAATCCATTTGTTCTCTATAAAATGTCCCACCCAACCCAAATTAAGGTACAGCCGAATTACCCTTTTCATACGGAAAGTTTTATAAATTAATTAGAACCGTCCGCTTTAAAAAAAATAGAAAAATATTGATAAAATTATATCTATAATTATAAAATTATGAAGCGTAATAATGTTTTTGTAATATTCGTTTTAGAGTTGATAATGAAAATATGAATATGAACTCGAATATGTAGATAATCCAATGTGGATAAAAAAAATATATACCACTGAACAACAACATATTTAATATTACCCCCGCTCCAAATCCGTGTCTATTAGCATTTACAAATGTAGGATGAAACCAATAATTTTTCAACACTTCTAGTATTATAATTACAAAAATTACTTTCAATAATATCCCCCACCAAACATTTGGCAATATATAGACGCCTGCAAGGGGTAATATTGTAAAAATTGTTGCCATCGCAACACCAACCGTTGAATGGTCATTTATATTTTTTTTTGTTTTCTTTAGAGACATGAAATTCTTTTTCTACTTCATTAATAGCTTTTTTATTAATTAAATGTACCGTAATAAATACACTAATTGGATAAAGCCATAAAATATTAAATTTATTTATTTTTGTAAGGGCAAATAGGATAACAAAAAACCACCCTATAAAAATAATTATTGGCGTAGCTTTATGAAATGAGTGTCCCCGTTTTACTGCCCTGACATAATGTCCTGCACTTTGCAAAAAAACAAATATAAACAACAATGCCCATGTTAACCATTGTATTATTAAAACAATATCCATAGTTTTATTTAAAAAGAATAAAAAATTAAATATTTCATATAACTTGTTTCTATACGAATTGAATGCATAATATCGACCTTTTGTTGCATATTATTCTGAGTTCGCATTGTTAAAGGGGACGGTTCTAATTCTTTTGTATTTTGCATATCAAATTTTTTTAATTGTTCCTCCCCAATGACAGTATATCAAATTCTATCAGACATTTCCTTACGTCGGACTGTGGGTAATTCAAGTTATAATTAGGGTGGGCCACTTAGTAGCCGAAAAGAATTTAAAAAAGTCTGTGAGTTTGCTAGAGAGCGATTTTTGAGGTTTAGCCTTGTAAACAAGGTTTATGAGGGAATTTCACTGAAACGACGAGGATGTTTGAAGGAGAAAACATTGTTTTCGACTAAGTTCCGCAGTCGCCGAATAAACCGAAGTGAGCAACGGCGTTTTCGAACTATGTTATACCGCATCAAAACCTATGGTTATTACGGCGGTAAAAACCTCTGCATGAGCGATTCTGTAAACTTACAGACTTTAATTTTATTATGTTGCAGTTTTTATATTATTCTAGCTCTTCTCAATCCATAAAGAGCAATCAGAAAAAATAAGAAAAGAGGCCCGAACCCTGCCCAAAACGGCGATAAAACTTCAGCCGAACCTGCCGATGCAGAAATTGTCATAAAGGCCCATAAAACAAATCCCAAAGAAATGGCAATACCCATACTAAACATCTTATTAACCTTAAGCGAAAGTATAACCATGATACCTAACATCGCCATAACAAAATTTGAAAGAGTAAAAGCTATCTTGGAATAAAGAAGAGTCTTTTCAGCTACAACACTCAAACCGACAAAACGCAGTCTTTCAATTCTATCCAAAAGCTTTCTTATTGAAATTCCATCAGCGACAAGCTCTTCTAAAACCAGTTTGTCAGGATGAATTGAAAGCTCCGATTTATATATATCAAAACTCTTGGTCAAAGGTTTATTGTCCTTATATTTTGTAAGTGCGCCATTTGAAAAGGTCCACTTTAAATTCTTCCTATCCCAATACGCTCTTTGCGCCGATATTTCAATAGCTAACTCGCCGTCTTTATAAATATCAGCCACAACTTTTTCCATAATTCCGTCTTTACCGTTAAAAACATTGGCTGAAATAAAAGTTTCTCCTCCGGCAAAAAAAGAAACTTCTCTGTGCAGCCTGTTTTCCCAATCAGTTTTCCCCTTTAATTCGGAATGATAAATCCTTTGAGATTCCAGATATAAAGTTGGAGAAACAAATTCTATAATCACAAAATGAAAAACCGCAACCAACAAAGAACAAAGCAGAAGCGGCATTACCATAGTTAAAGGCCTATAACCGCCAGCCTGTCCCGCTTTCCATTCCCCTGTCTTAATAAATCCTCCCAGTGAAAATAAAACGGCCAAAAGTGTTGCCATGGGAATAACCTGAGCAATATAAAATGGTAATTGGCATAAAAGATAGTTCAGAAATAAACCCAAACCCGATCCGGTCCGCATGAATATATTTAATTTATCAAAAAGCGTGCCGAAAAAAATCAAGGCCGTAAAAATACCCAGGCCAAAGAAAAAAGGACCGAAAAAAGATGCCGCTATATATCGTGGAAAAATTTTACTCATATTATTTTAAATAAAGCTTAACTCTCCAAATATAAGCCCCCGCCGCAAAACCCAGAATTGGCGGAACATATAATATCCAAGGAAAAAACATTCCATGTTTTTTAGCAAGCATCATAGCCATCATACTAATACCGTAATAGATAAAAATTATTAACAAAGTCAAAGAAAAACCCATTGCTTTCCCTCTTTTTTCAAGCAAAAGCCCAAGAGGCGCGCCTATTAAAAAAAAAATAATGGGAGTTAAAACCATTGTAAATCTTGTAATAAAATCCACCTTATATTTCATAAGCACGCCTTGATCCAACTCATTGGTTTTAATTTTATCTAAAAGCTCAAAGCTTTGCATCTCACGCGGATAAAGTTTTCTATTTAAACTACTTTTGGAAAAAAATGGAAGAAGCGTTTCATAAGACGTAAAAGTTCCATAAACAAGAGTTTCATTATTCTTAAAATCAGCCTGATTAAACCGGCCATTGCCAAATTTCATTAACAAACCTTTCCCTTTAAGAATTTCATAATTGCCTTCTCTCGCGTCAATTCTTAATAACCATAAAGAATTACTATCGGATTTTTTAAAGGTTCTGGATAATTTGACATTTTGAAGTTTTTGCGCTTTATTATCGACTTTATCGGAATATATTTCCCAATCCGATATTTTCTGAAAAGTTTTTGGCCTTAATTCGAGCTTGGTAATTTTGCTTGCCATTGCCAAAACATAATCATTGGATTTTCTAAGAAATACCGGACCAAGCCAATTATTAATAAAAATAAGCAAAAGCGCCACCGCAAGCGCGCCGGCAAAAAGAGACATTAAAATTTCTCTAAATGAAAAACCGCCCGCCCGCATAGCCATAATCTCCCCATCACCGGATAATTGCCCCAAACTTAGGAGCGTCGCCATTAAAAACGCCAGCGGCAAGACCATGGAAAAAATATTTGGGATGAGATAAATAAGCACTTTAAAAAGGAAATAGAACGAAAAACCGCTTAATATGCCACGATGAATAATCTGCATAAAATTAACCATCATAAATAAAGCGGTAAAAACAAAAGCTGAAAGCAGGAAGACGGGAATGAAAACTTTCAGGATATACCTCTGAAAAATAGGAATTCGCATTTAAATTATTCTATCATATATTGGATTATTGAATAATAGAACTCTTAAATTATAAATCAATGCATAAACTGATATATATATTTTTATTATTAAATCTTGTGAGCGCGCGCGCGTATTCTCAAAGCTATACTGAGTTGGCTGTGCCACCGCCGCCTGTCCTCGCGTCTGAGATTCCTCTGGAATCTGCAGAGGGTAACGAGTCAGACGGCCAAAGTGATGGATATATTGCCCCAGCGCCAACTTCATCTTCAAGATTTATACTTTTTGACAGACCCAGTGCAGGGCCCATATTAAAACCTGAAGTAACAGAATCCACCGATACTCAAAGAAATAGTGAAACATTTTTTGAGGACCTGCCAAATTCAAATTATTCTCCCGCGTCATGGAATAAAGTCCGGGAAAAGATTGAAACGGGAGAATTTGAAAAAGATATTCTACCGGAACGAATTTATGTGGCAATCTCGACAAATACTCCTACGATTCTCACGCCGGAGGTAGAATTCAAATCTCAAGGCACTTCTTTATCGGTTACAGGAAGAAAAATAATAAGTTTTAATTATTCGGGGAAAAAATATTTAAATGAACAAAAAACCATTACCCGTTCAAAATCTCTGAGCCTTTTTGAAATAAATCAACAGCTTCAAGTGCGGATGCAAGGTAAGGTCGGAAATAAAATAAACGTAAATGTGGATTATGACGACACAAAAGAAGACAGACAAGATATCTCCGTGGTCTATCAAGGAGATCCGCAGGAAGTGGTGCAAAATATATCTTTCGGCGATATTAACCTATCTCTTCCCTCAACTGAATTTGTGTCTTACAATAAACAGCTCTTTGGAATACGGGCCGATTTAAAAACCAAGAATTTTAGTTTTACTTTTATAGGCAGCAGAACTAAAGGTAAAACAAAAACAAAACAATTTACAGGCAATACACAATTTCAGGCCTCGGATATTTCCGACATAAATTATATGAGAAGAAAGTATTATGATTTAACCTTTGGAAACACGGCAAGGCTACCCTTAAAGCCAAATAGCGAAATAATTTATATAGACAGACAGCAGCAAGCTGTAGCGGACGGCATAACGATTTCTAGTATAACGGCTGATGATCTTGGCGAGCCAACTTCAATTTATACAGGTAAATTTGAAATTTTAAATCCCGGCTTGGATTATAATATCGATTATGTCAAAGGTATACTGACATTTAACAGAACCTTAGGCTCCCAGGAAACAGTCATCATTGATTTTACTAACTCAAACGGCACCAAACTTTCGCAAAACACTTCATCATCGAGCATTGTCACAGGAGGAAGCGGAAGACTCAAACTTGTAAAAACCCAAAATGATATTTATATAAGCTCCACCAATGCCTCTTCTGAAACGGGTTGGCAAAGAGAATTAAAAACTTATTATTCAATCGGTCAAATGAATATTGTCCGTGATGACGGTAGAGGTATGTTTACACTAAAAGTCCAAGATTTAAACAGAAACGATGTAGGCGCAAATTTATCACCCAAGCAAAATTATCCCGAAACCATTCATGTAGATTTTGAACAGGGCACATTTTATCTTGATAAACAATTCACCCTTGATAATTCCAATGAACCGGATACTCAAGTTTACGCCCCTTCCCCGGTATCAAAACGGATAATAAGAGTGGAATATTATCACCGCTTTAAAACATTTATGCTTGAACCCAATATTGTCACTCATTCTGAAGCAGTAATAATTGACAATATAAAGTTTAGGCGCAATGAAGCCTATTTCATAGATTATGATTCGGGCTTTATAACTTTTTATTATCCTGAAAAGATAAAATCAGATAGCAAAATTGTTATTACTTATGAAGTCGCGCCTTTTGGCGGGGGCGGAAATCTTTCGCTTATAGGCGGAAGAGTTTCTTATGATTTGGGTTCTCATTTATCGGTCGGCAGCTCTCTCCTTTATCAAGGCGGCATGAAAACAAATACCGTGCCCAATATTACAGACTTAACAAACAGCATGATGGTCTATGAAGGAGATGTCCAATTACAAAGTCTTAATCTTTTGGGACTAAGAACCAATTTAAAAGCGGAAGCGGCGCAATCAAGAGTTAATCCAAATTTAAATGATTTTGCCCTAATAGACAATATGGAAGGAGTTAAACAGGAAGATACACCCTCTTTAGACCATAATTTCTGGTATATAGCTTCAAACCCTACTCTTGACCCGGCAGATCCCCTGGCTTTGACATGGACAAGCGAAGACATTGATTCTAAAACAATAAACCCGGGGTCGACAAGCGACGGAGACCAACAAGTCTTGACCATTAATTATGATTTTAATATCTCTTCAGAAGTGTCAATAGTCTATCCGATATCAAATACCGGTCTTGATTTCTCACAGAAAAACACTTTTGAAATTGTAATTTATGGTGAAAATGAGTCAGAGGACGGACCTCAAATAAATTTTCATCTTGGTCAAATCAATGAAGACGCGGACGGAACGGGAGGACAAACTTTTAATTGTTCAAACGGCATAACTTTACCCAATGCGCCTAAAAATGAAGATTTAAATTGTGATGGTCAACTTTCAAATGATGAAGATATCGGTTGGCTCTATAAGCCTGCCAATGTGAGCAATTCACAACGCTATGGCGCGGACAATGGCCGTATGGATTCAACAGATTTAAATAGAAACGGCCGCATAGATTCTCAGGATTACACCGGTGGAGACTTTGGTTATGTCACCGCTTCAACATTTATAGATAATGATGACAGTCTCAATGCAAAAAATAAAATAGATTTTAATGGTTGGCATACTCTTTATACATCTCTAAATATAGCCTCAACCGATACCTATAAATGGAATGCGATAAAGCAAATCCGTTTATCCTTAAAACAAGCTGCCGGAGGCGCCACAAGCGGCGTGATTAAGATAGCGAGAATATCCGCCGTTGGAAATACCTGGAACATAAGCCAAAGCACTCACACCGGAACTATGGAGGTTTTGGCTGTAAACAATGTCGATAATCCCGGTTATACGCCTATATATAATGTTGGAGGAGAGCCCACTATTGTTTATGATGACCTTTACGGCTCGGCGGCCGAACAGCAAAAAGAAACAAATTCAGATAATCTTATTGAACAATCTCTTTCAATCAACTATTCAAATATCGATTCCACATCCACCGTTTATGTTTACCGCAAATATGCCAGGGCGATTAATATCGCCCAGCATGAACAATTTAAGTTTCTTCTTTACAATGACACCCTTAACTACAATGACGCCCTTGACTCCGGCGCAAGTTTTTATCTTAGACTTGGCGATGAAAACATCTATCAAAAAGTTTCTGTGCCCTTGAATTTTACAGGCTGGAGACTTATTACACTTAATCAGGAAGACCTTAATGGTGACAATATTCCCGATATATGGACCAATGGCACCAACTATGAAATAGAGGTCTCAACAAAGGGCATTTTAAGCCTGCAACAAGTCCCCCTGATATCCGCAGGTATTGAAACATCAGATTTAAACTCTTATAGCGGCACAGTTTATATTAATGAAATACATCTTGCCAAGCCTTTGGTAAAAACCGGAAATGCCCGTAAAATTGAAGGTAGTTTTGATATTCCCGGCTGGATGAGTTTCGGCGGAAAACACAGAATTGTAGACAAAAATTTCCAAACTCCGGTTTCAGCCATTTCAAACCAAGACAATGAGTTTAATACAGGATATTTAAATTTAACCAAGCTTCGCTTTTTTCCTATAAACGTAAATGTT
Organism: uncultured Elusimicrobiaceae bacterium; assembly: GCA_964534135.1. Lineage (GTDB taxonomy): Bacteria > Elusimicrobiota > Elusimicrobia > Elusimicrobiales > UBA9959 > JAKLQJ01. The sequence continues at coordinate 10,322 of CAZHQC010000040.1, forward strand.
TCAAATCAACTGACAAATACTCCCAATACCCTTGTAACTGGAAACAACAATCTTGTTAATTCACTCCAACAAGGCAAAGTAAAAAAATTAAACACTTCGGCAAGCGGTAATTTTAATTATAAAAAACTTCCGCGAATAGGGCTTAGTTATTCACAAAATAAAACAGATTATGACTTAGCTAAAAGGCATGATGAAAATAACACCTATGGCGGCAATTTAAACTATAGCATACCTTTCAATTTTCCCATTATCCCTAGAAATATCACTTTAAATTATGGCATCAGTAAAAACCAAGTAAACTACAACTCGGCCAAATTAATCAAACAATCAATTGACCTGACAAATCTTTATAATACCGACGAAACAAGCGAAAACTACGGAGCTAAACTTTCATTTATTCCCTGGAAAGGCTCTTCCTTTAATCCCTCTTACAATTTAAACAAAGTAAAAGAAACCCGTTTCAATCTCTCAAATACCGAGAATATTTTGAAATATCCCAAATCCCTGCAACAAACTGTCAGCTTTAATTCGAATTTTAAATTTTTTGATTGGTTAAATCCCAGCCTTAACTATTCGGTTAATACCATGGAAAATAATAATTTATCCATAACAACTGTAACCGTACTTCAGTCATCCACCTCTTTTAATACCGGAGAAATTAAAACGATAAAAAGAACCGCTCAAGGAGCGCTAAATTTATCACTTAATATGAATAAATTAATACCGCGGAATAAACTCTTGCGCTCTATGATAATTTCTTCCAATTATCAATTGCAAGACGGAGACTCTTGGGATTATGTGGAAAAAGGCTATAATTCACAAAAAAATCTTTGGATAAGGCAGGACTTAAAACCTACAAACTCAGTCGCGCGCCAAAGCGCCTTAACATTAAGAGACACCTATAATTCAACTCAAAGGTGGCAGCCATTTGAAGGTTATAATTTAAAAGGCCGCTATGCGCCCTTTTCAACAATATCTTTAACCAATAATTTTACAAACACAGTGCAGCGCTCTGAAATAACTCAAACAAAAAGTAAAACCATAAGCAGAACTTTTCCCGATGTGTTATTTTCCATGAGCAAGCTTGAAACTCTGACAAAAACGGAAAAGTGGGCTAAAAACGCCACCTTAAATTTCAAATTTTCAAAAAATAAAAAAGAAAATATACATGTGGATATTGAACAAAGTTCCAGCTATGGAACCGATTTAAGATTTAAACTTTTAAACTTTTTGGACACGGCCATAAGCTATAATTTGAGGCTTTCAGATAAAAAAGATTTAAGGATAAATCAAACATTAAGCAATACCAGTCATAATGATTTGACCATTCAAGGAACATTTGATATTAAAAAGTTCAGATTTACTCCAAAAGTGGATTATTCCTCTGATTTAACCGAAAGCGGCTTGGGAGTTGTTACTCAAGACAGCGTGGCCATAACTCCAAGTTTGCTTATGCGTTCGGATTTTAAAATCCCCAAGGGGCTTAGACTGCCTTTTATGAAAAACATTCTGGCATTTACCAATCGAATAGTTTGGACCACCACATTAAGCTATGCCATTAAAAAATCTCCCATCACCATAGCTGAAAATTCAAGATTATTTTCTCTTAACACCACCACCGACTATGAAGCTACAAAAAACCTCAGAGTCGCGCTAAACGCTTCCATCCAAAGACTATGGCATAAATACCTAAAACAAGAAGAGTATTTTTTATATCAAATAGGAAGTTCCGTAACATTCCAATTCTAAAGAACGGAAAGTAGAAATCATTAAGCAGTAAAACAAAAATTCCAAGGAAAAAATCAGATTTAAAGGCATTTATCTTAAACCGGCATTACAAACACAATGAATATGAAAAAGTTTATAAATAAATTCTTTCATTCAAATTTTTTTAAATTTTTTATAAATATTTTTTTCCCAAGAATTTGTCTGCATTGCAAAACTGATATTCATTATTTAAATAAAAATATTTTATGCCCCCCATGCCACAAGCAGCTAAAAAGAATACTTATGCCGTTTTGCGCCAAATGCGGCCAACCCATAGATTCGGGAGAACATTGCTATTCTTGCAGAAAACTAAAAACCAAGCCGAAATGCTCTTTTATAAGATCCGCTTTTATTTTTAATAAACAAATGCGTTCTATCATCCATGAATATAAATATAAAGGCAAACCTTATCTTGCAAAAACACTCGGCTTGTGGATGAACGAAATAGCAAAGACAAACCCTGAATTTAAAGACTTTTATTTTTTATTGGCAGTCCCGCTGGCAAAAAAGAAACTACTTCAAAGAGGCTTTAATCAAAGCGAATTATTAGCTGATGCCATGGCTGAAGGAAAAGATTTTGAAGTTATAAAAAACTCTGTCACCAGAATTAAAAACACCGTATCTCAAACAACTCTAAACAAAAAAGAGAGGAAAATCAATATAGCGGAAGCGTTCAAAATTTTAAATCCCAATATTATAAAAGGGGAAAATATAATACTAATTGATGATGTCGCCACAACGGGAAGCACTTTGCAGGAACTCGCTAAAACACTTCATGAAGCGGGCGCTAAAAAAATAGCCGCTTTCACACTCGCCAGGGAAGTATGAATTAGATAGCAGAGAGCAGAAATCAGAGAGTAGTGAACAACAAGAAAAACAGCCACCTAACTTTTATTATTTTTCCTTTTTTAAAGGTGAATATTCAGACAGTATTTTCTTGTTGGTTTTTGGCATTACTTTAAAAAATTCCTCAGCACGATTCAAAAATCCTTTAATATCCCCTTCGTATACTTCATTTATAACAAATTCACACTCTTCTCGAGTTATGCTATCCATAGCAGCTTGGTCCCAAGAACGCTTGCATTTCAATGACCAATATATTTAGCTGTTGGGGCGGATGTTTGATGCTCTCTTAATCTGGCTTCTAAATTATCGGTATACCCAATTTTCACTCGATTAGGCATTGCTTCTGGAATTAGTTGGATAATATAAAAATATCCAAATCGCCGAACAGTAGTTTCATCAATATTTTCTCCAGAAATTGATTTATTTCTATTTTCATAATAAGCAATAATTTTATTTGAATCATCAACATTAAGACAATGCACAATTGCCCCTTTGCTAGTAGGTGTTTTTCTTTTCAGCAACGTTATTTCGCTATTTTTAGAAAGGCGCCTTACCGTTCTTCGAATTGTAGTAACTTCAAGATCAAGCTTATCAGCAATTTCTCGAAAAGTAAAAAATTCTGCCATTAAATATACCTCTTTTGCTTTTTTGTTTTTTTGTTTACTGCTTTCTGCTCACTGATTACTACTTTCTATTCTAAAACTCCATATCTAAAATATAGGCTGAATATGGCGGCATGTTTTCTATTCTAAGCCCGTCTTGTATGTCACTTGCATCAAATGGAATGAATCTACCGGACAATTCTTCAAACAATGCCGTATTATCATCGGAAGATTTGATTTTGGTTCCTATTATTCCCGAGGCTGTTTCTTCGGAATAATTAACAACTACAATCTTAACCGTTCTCATTTGTGACCAAGACCAGCTTAAAATATTAATATTGGTTTTATTTTCAGGATGAAACTCTCCTACTTCAAGCAAGCTCCATTCTCCGCCGTGAAAAGCGGGATGATCAACTATTTTGAGAAGCTTTTCATAAAATTTTCTAATAGTCGGATCTACCGGACGATCATAATTAATAGCTTGCACCGGGACCTTAACAAGCTCTCCATCCAATTGCTCATCCTGATAGAATCTAAGCCCCTTAATCGTGGACATTATAATAGCCGCGGCTTTAGCTTTTTCTCTGCCAAATGATTCAATTGACGAAGTTTCGTCATGATTATCTATAAATCTGACCGAACGCTTTTGATATAGCTTTTCAGCTCTCAAATGTCCGCGAATATTATCACAATCTTCGCCTTTTAAACGATCATAAATAACTTTATCATAGGTATAATCAAAACCCATCTTTTGAAAGCGCCATTCAAGCCCCCAATAAACCTCAGCTATAAAAACAAATTTTGGATATTTCTTTTTAACTTTTTTTATAGCTTGGGCCCAAAATTCTTTATCAGGTTTTTTAACTCCGTCTTTATTTAAAAGCCAGCCCCAGGTGCCCTCATAAATTTCATTTAATGTAAGCATGACCATATCACAACGCACGCCATCTGAGATATCAGCTATATCCATTAAGATTTGAAGCACTTTTTCCTGCGCATCAGAATTAAAGAAATTAAGTTGAGCGGTATCAGTCCATGGCGGAAAATTAGGATCTCGGCCATATGCAATATATTTTTTTTCTCCTCCCGCTTCAATTTCAAAAAATTGCTCGGGATGCGCCGCATAATCCTCAGCGCCAACATTAACAAAATAATCGGGGTGCTCACTAATTAAAGAGTTATCTTTGGATAAATGATTTGAAACAAAATCAAGAAATAAGCCAATACCCAAAGCATTCAGCCTTTCTTTAAGGGCTTTGATTTCCCATTCAAAACCCAAGTGCGAATTAAGTTTATACTCAAAAATGGAATAAGGAGACGCGCCTATTTTATCTTTATTAAATTTAGGAATAATTTCTTTAGCGGCTTCTAGAATTTCCGGGTCTTTTTTAGCAATTAAAGCGGAGGCGGGGCTTGGCGCCCAAACTCCCATAAGCCAAATTATATCAAAACCCAAATGCTTGATTTTCAACAATTCTTCCTCGGGGACAGTCGAAAGAGTTATATCTTCCGAATATTTCTTCCTAAGTTGATTTAGCCAAAGTCTTGTGTTTATTTCAATTAAATGAGGATTAGAACGAAGCAAACAACCTCCACTATACTATAAAAAAATAATTTAATGCCCCAAGCACTAAAACTTTATTATATAAAATTAGTTCAAGTTAATTATTTTGTATTCGCCGGAATCAAGATATAAACTTATTTGATATTCAGGAATATAGACTGCGGTGGAACTCCATGTAATATTGCCGATAACAGCTTTTTTTAAATTGGGATTTGCCTTGGATATCATTATATAACCTGACCAAGAACCGCCGTCTTGCGGCCAAAGAGGCTTAATGTCATAATCACCCATTTCACCTCTTATATTATTTGAAATCGAAAATACACTCTGATAAGTTTCTTTAACCCAAGCATCCCCACCACTCCAATCAATCTCAGCGGGCACACTAAACGGCAAAGGTTTATGTTCTGTGGGAATAGCGGCATTATAACCTATCTCAGCGCCTGAATAAACCATTACACTGCTTGGCATAAGCATAGTCATCATAAGAGCCGCAGGAAGTCTCTTGCCATAAACCGCCTCGGGGGCAGGTTCATCATGATTGCCCACAAAAACAACTGATCCGGCTCCGCCATTTTGCCAGGCAAGAAAAGCCACTCTATTTATGGAACCGCCAATCTCATAATTATTTCCCGCCACACTGGTTTCATACCACCCGGTTTGCCCTTCAGGTCTGCCTGTTTCATATTTACTGTAAATAGCGTCAAAACCGCAAGCTGATAAATTTTCCTGATAAGAATAGGCTTCCGCTATAAAAGCGACTGAAGCTTTGGCTGATTTAACTTCTCTTATCATAGGTCTGTAAAATTCTTCATGAGGCATACTTTTTTGCCATGTCCGGGAAAAAACATCATTTAAATCAAGATGCGCCATATCAACTCTGAAACCGTCAATATCAAATTTAGTTACCCAGCCTTTAAGTATTTCAGTCAGCCTGTTTCTGAGTTTTTGATTACTGTAATTTATTTGAGCAGTATCAATCCAAGTGGATACGCCGCCCCCATATTCAAAACCGCCATTATTTACACAATATTTTTGCCCCTTAAAATAATGCTCAAAGTATCCGTCTTTCGGACAGGAGCCGTCATAACGGAAATTAAGAAAATAATCGGGGTCTTCCTGAAGAAGTTTTGAATCGAGCGAGGTATGATTTACAACAAAATCAACCATGACCCTTAAGCCGGCCATATGCGCCCGCATAACAAAGCCTTTAAATTCCTCTTCACTGCCCAAATCAGGATTAACAGTGGAATGGTCGCTTATGGAATAAGGTGAACCGCCACCGGTGCCGGTCTGACCTTTTTTACCTATAGGCAATATACCCATGGGCCATACGGTGTCAAAACCCATTCTTTTAATTACATCAAAATCAGCTATGGTAAAATCCTTAAAAAATAATGTTTTATTTGAATCCGAAGGAGATTTAAAACCACCTGCTTCCCTTCTGCCCGCGGCATTATAAGCTCTCGGAAATAATTCGTAAATTCTTGCTTTTTTAATCCAGGCCGCGCTATCGTATTGCGCCATATTTTCTTGAAGCCCTTCAACATAATACTCCAACATAAGATTTAATTTATCATTTTTTTCAATGGCAGTGATATCTGAGTTTTTAAGATCGGTTAAAGCGTCTCTAAGCTCTTTTGTCCACTCAACCGGCATAAGCAAATAATCCAAATACGTAAAATAGTCATCAAGCTGATTAATAAACTTATCCGCTCCATACTTATCTTCAAGTTCCTTTTTAGTCCAAAGAAAGCCTTCAAGACCAACAGTCTGCGATTGAGCATTCCAGCCTTCTTCATTATGTATAAATTGAAAATGTCTCATAGCGGGGCTACTGCCATCCCAAGAGCCGGCTGACATTATTTGACGAAGCTCTGAAATATATTCTTGACGAATATATTTTGAATCTGACTTTGGCAAAGATAAATCTTCAAAAGCCGGAGCTTTACCATCAAAAACCGCAGAAGCCTCTTGCCGCTGAGATTCCAAATCAATATTGGCAAAAGCATAACCGGAAAATCCACAAAAAAGAAAACTGCAGATAAGTGAAATATTTAGAAAAATTTTATGTCGCATAAACTCCATACTATAGGTTAGCTTACAGTAAGCTATTTGCCAAGTAACCTTTGGCCTAATTTGAAATGAGCCTAAAGACCTATGCTAAACATATAAACAATTGTGTAAAAAAAGGAGGAGGAACTCAACTAAATTTTAGGCTTGCTACTTACCTGTAGTTTTTTTGGAATAAGCCATATCTGAGCAAGCTTATATGAAATAAAAGCAAACAAGATTATAAGAAAAATGCCCGTATAAATAATTCGCTTAGCCCAAAAAGAATAATCAAGTAAAGTGGAAGAATTTATTTTTTCATAAACCCACCATTTTGTTCCTGGCACATTCGAAACAGATACTAAAATTTTCTTATTATTTAGGATAATTTGTGAACTTGAATTTTTAACTTCCCTTCTTAAAGAAAAATTTATAACTTTAATAATCTCATTGGATATTCTAATGCCAGGTTTTATGATAGCCTTGCCTGTGGAATCACTGATAATTTGCCCACCAGCGTCCGCGATACCAAGTTCACTACGGGATTTTTTTCCAAAAGATTGTATGACATTATTTAATGGGGCCAAACTTATTTTTCCAAAAGCGATTAATCTTGGTTTTTTTGATTTTCCTAAAAATACAGGCTCCGCCATGGCTAAAGAAGAAGGCTCCTCTTCAGAATATTGAACTGCCCCCACCGACATGGATAATGCGGCGGCTTTTTTTAAAAGCCCATCTTTTGAACAATCATAATCATCAAATTCCCCGAATGAAAATATTTTTTTACACTCCGGGGTAAAAAGAGCAAACCCCCTATAAACTTCTTTGTGTTTTTCAATTTCTTTTTTAAGAAGTTTTTTTCTTTCCGAATTGGACAATTTTATAAATCTCTGACTCCCCACAACTCTAAAAATTTCATAATTTGAGTTTAATACGCCGGAAACCACTTTTGAAACGGCTATTGTCCTAAGATTTATCCGCTCCAAAGTGTTTTTTCTGACCATTTCTTTAGTGCTATTGAGAAAGTGATTACTCATTATAAGAAAAGGAATTAAGAAAAGAACTGTCACAAGCGCTATAAACTTATATTTATTTGAATTTATTTTCACAACTTTCCCTTTAAATCTATTATAAAACAATAATACAAAATAATTAGATGAAAATTATCGTCAAATCAATGAGTTTGTTTTTTGAGCACAAATTCTTTAATTTTTTTATCGGCAAATTTTGCAACGGTAGCCACACCAAGCCCCGCGTAAATCCCCAATAACCAAAGCACATTTATATAAAATCTAAGCTCTATACCGCTGCCCTTGGAAATCTGATCGATACCGGCAATAAAAACCACCGGCACTATTATTATGGGAAGAAGACTCGCTAAAAAATATTCTTTCCTCAATAAAGTCACAATAAAACCAAAAACAAACAAGAAAAAAGCTGTTTTATAGTATAGAATTCGTGGCAAATAATGAAAAATACTTTCAAAATAACCCCTACCCAATGACATTGCCGCCCCACTCGCGCCATCTCTAAATAAAAAACCACTTATACTCATAGGGCCATTTTTATATCTATCAGCTGAACGAGAACCATTTTTTTCAGTATTGTTCCAAAATCTGGCCGCCATATTATGAGAATAAATAGGGCTTTTATATTTGTAGGCCTGTTGCAAAGGATAAGGCAAAACCGCAATAAAAGCAAAAGCAAATACTAATAGAGAAAATTTTAATTTAGTTTTGGAAAAATGAATAATAACAAAAGCGGCCAAAATCAAAAAAACAATTAGAATATTTTCAAGTCTTGTAAGCATACTTAAAGCCGCAAATAAAGATGTATAAATCAAATTCCTGCGGAGATAATTCTTCTTAGTAAGAAAATATACAAAGAACATTAAGAAAAATCCGCTGGTAAGATTATTTACGCCTTGAACGCTATAATAGCCCAGATACGGATTTGCCGCGAAAACAAATCCCGCAACTATGGCAGCCGTAAAACCATATCTTTTATAAATAAATCTAAATAAGAAGGCTCCAAACAGTGCCACGACCAGCATGGTGGCGACTCTTACGCTTAAAATATCATTTAAACCAAAGAGCATACAAAATTTAACGATATATACCTGTACAGGCTCCCTTACGCCGGTATCATAAAAAAATCTTGAAGCCTTGGCTATGGCGGGATATGCCGAGGGATCAGAAAGTGGAATATTTGAAAATACTTTCCATGAAACGGAAAGATTATACATTAAGGCTACAAAAACCAAGGAAGAAATAAGGTTATTTTTTATTTTTTCCGGTGAAAACTTAATATTGCTTAGAATTTCCATCCAATTTTTCATAGTCGTCTCAATTATATTAAATATCATAGCGTTCGTAGTGTTTGTTGAGTTTATGGCACATTCAAGTCGCTAGTGCAACAAATCCATTAAACACTTCTGCCGGTGT
>CAZHQC010000041.1:0-11491 GCA_964534135.1 uncultured Elusimicrobiaceae bacterium
AATATGACGGATCGCCCCCCTTTTACGCTATCTAAAGTGATTATATACCTTTATTTCCTTTTCTTAGCTCTAAGCAAAGCAAGAGCAACCTTTTCTTTGGTTATAGGCATGGATTTAAATTTAAACACTATCTAAATCAAAAAAACCTTCAGACAAAATGTATAATATACATTCATAAATATATGCAAAAGAATACTTGTAATAATCAAAAATATTTCTATATTGCGCTTTCAATAATACTTTTACCCATAGTTTCATATTTAGATTTATTGACGGGCCGCAAGGTTTCTTTCTCTCTATTCTATTTAATACCAATATTAGTTATAACCTGGAATACAACTTATTCATGGGGATTAATTTTCTCTATTATTTCTACCATTCTTTGGTTTAGCGTAGACGATATAAGCGGCAGCGTTTATTCTCATTATTCAGTGCCTTGCTGGAACGCTCTTGTGAGATTTGGATTTTTCCTAATATCAACCCTGTCAACCTATAAGATTAGAGAACTTTTGAAAAGGGAAAAAAGCGTATCAAAACTCAATTCGGACATGCTTTCCGCCGTAAGCCATGAATTCAATAATCTCCTGGTTGGAATAAGCTTAACCTCATTTCTCCTTGAAGAGGGCGAGGGAAAAAACATAAAAGTCGAAAGGCTAAAACTTTACAATATGCATCGCCAAAACTACTCCGCCATGAAAGAGCAAATTAAAATATTTTTAAACAAAGCGAGATTGGAATCGGGAAAAATAAAGCCAATCCTCCAGAGAGTTGAGCTAAGCCGGATTATAGATAACATCATAAGTCTTTTGTTCACTCTAGCCATTGAAAAAAACTTAAACATAATAAAAGATTTTCCGACAAACATTATTCCCGTAAACTGCGACGCCGACCTTATGAGCCTGGCTGTATCAAATCTTATAGCCAATGCCATAAAATACTCGCCAAGAGATGCAACAATTTACATATCAATTCGGCGAGTGGATGAGAATACGGCTGAAATTTCCATAAAGGATAATGGAATAGGAATTGACCGAAAAGATTTTGAAAACATATTTTCTGGGTTTTTTAGGACTAGCACTGGCATGGACCATGCCAAAGGCTTTGGCATTGGGTTAAAACTAGCAAAAGATATTCTAGAGCTTCACAACTCCACACTTAAATTGGAATCGGAACCAGAAAAGGGAAGCCGCTTTTATTTTAACCTTCCGATATATAAATAAATTCCGCAGAGCAAATTGCAGAGGCGCAAAAATTAGCTTCTGAGTTTGTGCCGGAAAAAAAGAAGAAATAAAAAAATATTCTTTATTCGGTTTCAATACGCCAAGGTTTATCTTTCGAAGTATCACGTTTTCTTTTGTGGTCACAAGTTTCCTTCACACCACGTGCTATTTCTCGTATTTCTGGTACCTTAAAAGGTTTGGTTAAATAACCGGTAGCTCCCATTTGTATTGTCTTGAGAGCAATATCTATATTCTCTTCCCCTGTAAGCATCCAAATTGTAGTCGGTATTTTAGTTGTTTTGATAAGTTCTAAAACATCAAGGCCTGATAAGCCGGGCATTGTGATATCCAGAAAAACCAGAATTGGCCACTCTCGTTTCAATATTTCTATGGCTTCTTTTCCTTCCGAGGCTGTGAATACTAAAAAATCTTCAGAAAAAATTGTTTTAACAGATTCTCTTATGAATTTTTCATCATCCACTATTAATATTTTATCTTTCATCTATGGCTCCCAACATGTAGTAATGGAAATTATTTTTATATACCTAAATATTAGAATACTTATGGTATTCCCTCAAATAATCCCTACAAATATTCTACTTTTTCTATCAAAACAATTCAAAATATTTTGAGATTTATTAGCCATATTGTTTTGGATATAAGTTTTTTGTATAAAAGGAAGTTTGTGCCGGAAGGGATAGATTGTCTATTTAAAGTTTGAAAAATTATCGGCGCCGTGAGAATGTTTTCTCAGGGCGCCGATAAGAGAATGAAGACCAAGTTTATTCTTTAATATCCTCTTCTGTATCTTCGTCGCGTTCTTCTTCGTCTTGAGTGGTTTCGTCATCTTCAGAGATATCGTCTTTGTCTTCCGTATCTTCTCCAATGGTATCTGTCTCATCGGCTGATTCAGAGAACTCGGACTCTTCAGAATCTTCTTTCGGCATGACTATTGTTTCATTTTGTTCTTCAAAAGATTCTTCATCTTCAGTCATGAGTTCTTCTTCAGATTCTTCTAAGATAGGTTTTACAGGTGTAATTTCCTCTGCTGGAGTCATCTCCGTTACTTCAGGAAGTACAACGTCACTTTTTTTATTTGAGAACAAGTCCGCGCAACCGCTCATAAAAAAAGCGGTGACTAACAGGAAAGATAATGCTCCCATTGAGACTACTTTGTGTTTTTTCAGCATATTAATATGCCTCCTTGTTTAGTTTGAAAAATAAATAATTTAGAGATGCCAGCTTGAAAAATAAAGGCTGCAAACTTTGTTTTTAATTTTAATATAAATAAAAAAGAAACCTTGTTTAAGGTGAGAAGATTGAACCGCCCCAATGGTTTGTGATGTAGGTACATATAGTGCTTGCTTAATTATTATCCTTGCAGGTTCTCTGCGTTTTGAAGGAATATTATAGCAAAAAAAAATGAATTAAAATTGAAATTAAAATAGTTTTTAAAAGCGGTTTAGCGGCGTAATTAACGGGCTAAAAAGTGTGAGAGAAATCCTTGTTCTTATTTAGGCAAAACTAGGTTTTTGATATCAGATTGCGGATGTCGTGCATGGATGTTTCATGCGTAAAATAATATGGAAGCCGGACTATATCATACCTGGTAGAACGGCTTTGTAAGTAGGAGTCATATTTACCGCGGCCCTTGTGTCTTCGTCTATTGCCAGAGCTATATAAAGCGGCATAAGAAGCATAAATTTTATAGCAAAGAGGAATAAATGAAAATCATAGATTGAAATAAATTATATAATTAATAGTGAACATTTTTATAAGGAGAATCTACGAAAAAAATCAAATAGACTTTACAAAAACAAATAACTATGAAAAAAATAAAATCCAATTGCATAATTCCAAGTTCAGCCTTTTCCGTGCCTAAATCACTAATAAGGCACTACGATGAGGCAAACAAAAAACGCCCTATGGTTGGAGATCTTATTTACGGTGAAATCAGTGAGCTTGGTCATCACCGATTGATTGAAAGCAGATTGGCAAGATTTCACACCCTAAATATTGGAACGCACTCTGTTTTTGTATTTGGCCATCGCTATGCTCCCGACCAGTTTGAAGGTATTGTCCCTAATGCCATTAGTCATCAGGCCGATCTTTTTAGCCGTGGTGGAGTTGTAGGAAAAGTCAGAGTCCAAAATCAGTTAATTGGTGTGCCTACAAAAGTTCGTGTTTTAGGTTATATTTGCGACCCGGAAGGAAAAGTTATAAACACAAGAAACTATAGCCTTCTACATCCAAAAAAGACTGCCAGAAAAAATCATGGTGCCCGAATTATTTTATGCATAGGAACCAGTATGAATAGCGGAAAAACTCATGCTGCGGCAGCCTGCTGTTACTCAATATCATCTATGAATCGAAATGTGAGAGCAGCTAAAATCACAGGTACTGCTAGTCTAAAGGATATATTTTTAATGAATGATTGTGGTGCTAAACATATCGCTGATTTCACTTGTTTCGGCCACCCTTCAACCTATCTTATGGAACCTGATGAATTATTAAAAATGTTTAATTCCTTTGATATGAAGTATGGAAACAATCCAAAAAATTATTTGGTTATAGAATTTGCTGACGGGATATTTCAAAGAGAAACTGCCCTACTGCTTAAGATGCCGCAGGTGCGCCATCGCATCCACAAATTAATATTTTGTGCGTCAGATTCAATCGGCGTTTTCGGCGGTATTAAAATTCTTAAAAAACAATTTGGCCTTACACCTGATGCAATTTCGGGATTATGCTCAAGTTCTCCTTTATCAATGCAAGAAATCCGTCTTTTTTCCGATTTGCCTATATTGCAAAGCATGGAAAAAGATTTTCAAAAAATATGGACTATCATTAAATAAAATAACGGGAATATATCTAAATAGCGAAAGAAGAATCGAGAAAATTGTCTCAGTTAGTGCCATTTTGTGCCTATTGTGGACACTTATATGGACACCAAGCTCTTCAAAAAATTTAAAAGTTTTTTCAAAAAATGCTATTATTACCAATACAGAAGTAATTAGTTTGCCTCGGTAGCTCAGTGGTAGAGCACTGGTCTGAAAAACCAGGTGTCGTTGGTCCGATTCCAACTCGAGGCAAATTTAATAAAATGACTTTGGGGGGCAAAGTTACGGTTCCTCATTTTTTATAGTTAGAAAACCTTATGAAGAATATAGATAGAATACTTATAGCGGATGACGATCCTCAAATGTTGGATCTTTTAAGCACGATTCTTGAAGAAGAAGGCTTTGAAGTTATAAAAACAGAAAATGGTGAAGAAGCCGTCAGGGCTTCTTTAAAAGAACTTCCGTCTCTTATATTGCTAGATATTCATATGCCTAAAATGGATGGTCTACAGGCTTGTAAGACTATAAAGGAAAATCCCGCCACAATGAGTATTCCCGTTGTAATGATAACGGTAGAAGGGAGTTTATCTGAAATCCGACAGGCTATGGGTTATGGCGCTAAATCTTATATTACCAAACCCTCCACTAGAGAAGAAATACTTGGAGTTGTAAAGAGTATCCTTTCCTAAATATTATCACTCAACCCTTAGTAAAGCAAAATGCAGATATTCTGTTTCAGGCATATTTAGCATTATAGGATGGTCTTTTGCTTGGGTTCTTAATTCCATAATGAAAGCTTTCCTTCCAGCTCTTGCTGCGGCATCTTTCAATATTTCACAGAAAATCTCAGCTGAAATATGATGTGAGCAGGAAGATGTTGCCAAGAGACCGCCGGGAGGTAGGGCTTTAATGGCGGAAGCATTCATTTTGGTATATAATTTTTGCGCCTGAGGCAGATTTTTACGGTTCTTTACGAAACTGGGAGGATCAAAAAGAATTAAATCCGGTTGTTCGGGAAGAGCGGCTTTTTCCAATGCGGATAACACTTTTTGATATTCTTCTTGTCTAAAGAGAATATCGTCTTCAAGATGATTTATGTGGGCATTGTTTTTGGCCGCATCAATAGCTCTTTCTGAAGAATCTATTCCCCAAACTGTTTTGGCGCCATTTGCCGCGGCAAGTAAAGAAAAAGAACCATTATAACAGCAGATATCCAAAACTTTTTTACCATTAAAATAAGGAATTAAAAATTTCCGGTTTTCTCTTTGGTCAAAAAAGTAACCTGTTTTTTGACCGGATTTTAGATTTACTTCAAATTTTAGAGAATTTTCTTCTATGATGACGGTTTCAGGAATTTTACCATAGCCGATTTTAGTGTAAAGGGTAAGTCCTTCCAAAGTTCTAAAGGAATTTGTATTTCTTAATAATATCCCTTCAGGTTTGAATATTTCTACCAAGTGTTTAATTATGGCTTCAGTCATTTTATCTGAGCCGGCAGAGAACATCTCAACTACAAGATAAGATGTTTCTTCAGGATTCATATATCTATCTATTACAAGACCGGGTATTCCGTCGGATTCTCCGAAGAACACTCTGCCTGATTTGTTTACTCCGATAGATAAGCGGTATTTTAGCGCTGCTGCTAATTTTTGAGATATATAGTCGTCTTCATTGAAATTGGGCTCTTTGTATTTAAGGAGCCTAGCGGTTATTAGACTGTGAGGATTAAAAAAAGCATAATCGACAAATCTATCTTCCGCATTTACAACTCTGCATATTGAACCCGCTTCAATTGTTTTATCAATATTTTCCACTTCATTTGAAAATATCCATAAATGGCCTTTGCCCACACGTTTGTCACAACGTTCACTTATTTTGATTGTTTTAATTTTAGTATTCATCGAGAGATATTATAGCCTCCACTGTCTGTCCTATTTTTATGTCATGATTTTTTGCGAAACTTCCGCCTCTTGCTGAAAATTCTAGCCAACCGAAAGAGCCTATCAGAGCGAGATCGGCGCCATCATCCACGGAAGCATAAGTAAGCTTAAGACCTTTTAATGTTTTTTCCGCTATTGTAAATATGGATGTGGCTTTTATATATTTTTGGTCTATGCTGGTTAGTACATTACCGAAATGATCGATGCCTATCACTTCTCCAAATATTCTGTTCCCCGTTTTTGTTTGGCGGGGAAATGGTTTTTTCCTATATTCGGTAAATATAGGGCCAAGATTTTCTTCGGGAAATCCTTTTGCTATTTCAGCTGCAACCGGCGCCATTATATCTCGTCCGTGAAAAGTTGAGCTTATTTTTTTCAGGAAAAGGCGAGAATTATTTAGAAATCTTGATTCTTCTATGGGTTCTATTTCTTCAACCCAGCTTATAATGCCATTATCGGGGCATATGAATTGATAGTTTTTTGTTTTGGCCCAAATTATGCCTCGTCCCATTCCAACTGAAGGGTCGACTACACAGAGAAAGAGGGTGTCCTTTGGCATATAGGACATACTATTCATAAGATAAAAGCTAGCTGTTGTAATATCTTGAGGCGGTATCTGATGAGTGATATCAATAATATTTATTTTGGGAGCTTTGGAAAGTATTACACCTTTCATTGTAGCGACAAAAGGGTCATTTGTTCCAAAGTCTGATAATAGCGCTATAAACCCTGTTTTCATTATAAATTATATTTGTCCCATGGGAGGTAAATTTGATCCCGGAGTTGTAAGGGGAATCTTTTGTTTGCATAAAGGACATTTATCCGGTGGAAATAATTCCAAGGGATAAGATATTAAAGCTCTTACGGGGATATTCAGAGGTAGGGGATTATTTGATCTGTCCACTATGGCTACTATGCCTACGGGCTTTGCGCCATAACTTCTGGCAAGTATGGCTGCTTCTCCGGTCAATCTGCCCATATTGAACACATCATCCACTATCAGAACTTTTTCTCCCGGATTGATTTTAAAATCTCTCTTTAAAACCATTACGCCATTGATTTTTTCAGTGAATATGGCGCGGGCTTTTTTAACACGAGCCACTTCCTGGCCTATTACGACCGAACCTAATGTGGGAGATATTACGACATCTATATCTTGAAGAAACTTAGCTGCCATTTCACGCGCTACTTTTTGCGCAAGGTGAGGATATTGAAGCACAAGGGATGGTTGGATATAGGTTTGTGTATGAAATCCCGATGGTATTTGAAAGTGTCCGTTTAAAATAGAGCCATGCTCTTGCAAGAGGCTTAATGTATCCAGTTTTCTTGATTTTGCCATAATAGTGTGTCTCCCGATAAGGAATGCTTCCCTTTATTTTTTTACTTTGTTCATGAGTTTATTAATTTCAGTAATATTTATCGGTACTCCTTTGTTTTTAGCACCTTGAATAATTTTTCCACTTTTCTTCGGACTAAGCATCTTAAATGAAGGATTATTCATTTTCCCCGTTAGTCTAAAAGCCAAAGCTGGTTTTCCACTGTCATCAGTTAAAAACTGAGGTAAAGTTCCCATGGAATAATACTTATTAGATATTGTATAAACTTTTAAGTCCATTGTTTCATTTATAAGGTCTAAATCACCTGTTGAATAGGCGGAAAATTCCTTTCCATCCATATAAAAACTTTTAATATGTATTTTACCTGAGTCAAAAGAATAATCTCCTCCGACTGAAAAAAAGTCAACATCTTTTAATTTAGAGCCTAATTTAAGCGCGCTCATCCTATTCATTCTAAACATCATAAGGACGGGGAGCGCCACGATATTATATATCTTGTCTTTTTCAGATGTTTCCTGAACTTTGAAAAAAGTGCCGGCGCCGGATTTAATGGCTATCTCGCCTCTTATTTTTTTTACATCCCCGGAAAAATTTTTTAGTTTGCCTGAAAGATAAAAATCTTTGCTTTTAAAATATTCGTGGCTGACTATATCCGCTTTTATATTACCGGTTATAAGCTCAAAGCCGCGGGGGATGGCATTTTTTACATTGCTTACCCATTTTATTTTTGAATAAAAGTTTTTTTCTCTTGGCGGCAGGGCATGTTTAATTTCAAGCGTGATATCTTTTAATTTTGTCGCATTTAAATTAGCTGTATAGCCCGTTAGATTCATGGATTTTTTTTGCGTGAGGGGATGTTTTATTTTAATCAAACCTTTTGTTTTATGTTTGTTCCATTTTCCGTCAAAGGCTATTGTCATAAGTTTTGAATTCATGAAAGATTCAATATTGAGTTCTTCAACAGTGTTTTTTGTCAAAACAAATGAGCCCTTTTTTAATGTAAATTTATTGTTTTTGTTTCTTTCGTTCATAATGGTTTTTATGTTGAGGTTGGAAAATTTAATTTTTCTATAGGTAAAAGCAGCTTTGTGTGTGTTTATAAAGGCGCTTTTTAAATTGATTTTATCAGCAGCATTATTAAAGGCTATTTTGATATCACTTTTTCCTGATATTTTTTTAAAGGGCAGCGCAGGGAAAAGAATATTTAATTCGGAAAGGGGGAAGGTTTTAGCTAATAAATTCAAGTCATATCTCGGCATCGGCGTGCTTATAATCACATAGCCTGTTGTTTCTAAGGTTAACTTTTCTGATTTTACGATGGATGAATTGATTGTCAGTTTGTTATCTTTTGAAAATATAGCATCCATATTGGCTTTTAAATGATCAATATTTAATTCATAATTTGTTTTTTTTGCAAAGGGAAGTTTTGTTTTGATTTTTTTAGCGTCTATATCAAGCTTAAATTCGGGATATCGGAGATTATTAATTGAGAGGCGTGTTGTTACGGATTTGCTAAGAACGGTTGAGGTTATTTTCATCTTTTTTATATAGGCTTTTTTCCAATTAAACCCTTTTGTATTGATAATGCCGTCGCAATAAAACCGGCCTTGTAAGGAATAAGGTTTTTTTACTTTTAAAAGAGCGGAAAATGAGAAAGGAGTTTCTTTAAAAAGTTCAAAATTATCAATGGCTAAAGTGACATCTTTAAGATTAGATTGAACATTGTTTTCAAGGTCTTTTATTATAATAACGCCACCGGAAATTTCGGCTTTTTTTATCTGGGTTAACTGAGTATTGGTTTTTTTTGAATTTCCAAAAATCTCGGAAAAATTCCATAAACCGTTGGTATCTTTAATTAAATGTACTTCAGGGGAGACAAGATAAACCTTATTGATTGAAATATTTTTCCTTAAAAGGGGAAGGATTCTATAACTGACATAAACAATGTCAGCCGTAATAAGTTCTTTTCTTATTTTGTTCTCAAAGGAGAAAATTTTTAAATCAATAAGTTTTATTTTGCCCGATAGAGATATCTTAGCTGAAGTAAAGGTTACCGATCTTTTAAAAGTTTTTTGCAATTGATCAGTAAGTATTGCCCGCATATTGCTTGAATTGAGCATCGTTTTTACAACAATAAATCCTCCGCCTAAAAGCAAGGCAAAAAATATAAGCGGAAGCACGATAAGTCTGGGAAGAATTAGTTTAATCGCTTTTTTCATACTTAGATATATTTTAGCAGTTTATAAGGCAACAAGGCACTGAGCGGCAAGGAACAAAGTTATAAGTTCAAAACCAAAAAATAAAAATAAAACATATTGTCTTTTTTTCTTTATTATTTTGTCCTGGGCTATCTGTTTATTAATGTTAACAGCCATAATCTTAAATGGTTTAAGGCTAATAAGGTAATTTCAATTATGTTTTTTGTGGTTACCGGTAGTCTTTGAAAAGTTTCCTGTAAGGGTATTAAGTCGGGATAAAGAGCTTCAAATATCAGTATTAGCGCCAAGCAATTTAGAAGAATAATGATTGAGAAAGAAAAAATCCGTCCTCCGGCCTTTTTTAAATCACTTTGCAGCGGCCCAAAAAATGTTATCTCAATAGCGTTTACAATATGAAAAGAGGTGAAAAAACCGATAAGAGTTATAAAAATAATTCGGTACTTTGATAAATCGATAAAGCCGCCGGCTATAAAATACACCCAGCTTAAAATAAGGGCGTAAAAAGGAATAAAATAAGGCGCAAGTGAAATAAAAAGATTATCGCGGGAAAGTGTGACATAGCCATTGTTTTTGCTTACAGATATTTTTTTTATTTTTATGCCGTTTAAAATAGCCGCCACCGCATGAGTTAGTTCATGAGCCAGTACATATAGATAGCTGGTATATTTGCTGTAAAAATGAAAAGGGATATAAACAATAAAGCCGAGGGTAAAAGGCAGGGTTATGTTTATATTTAAAAAGATGTTTGCTCCACATTTTCCGGTTTCTATCAAGAGCGCCAATATAAAAGGAATAAAGAGCAGTGATATGGTGGTTTTGTTAATCAACCATGTAATCTTTGAATTTGATTTTCTTTTTTTCAAGTTCTCGTATCCATGTTTTTTTGCGTTTTAGAGAATCTTTTTCAAAGTGGCTCTCTTTTTTTAAAGGGTTTTGATGCCATAGGGCATATTGGTCGGCCCTTTCTTTATATTCAAGGGTTCTGATATTGGCATCTATAATTGCGAAGGCGTTTATAAAAAAATAATGGTAATAGCCTTTAGGCTAAATTTAAAAAGACTTTTTTTAAGGTCCATTTATCTTCTTGGTTGAGTTTGAAGTATTTGATGTATCAATGCCGTTAAAACGGGGGGCTTAACGGGTTTTTCAATAAAATCTTTTACATTAGACTCCATCTTTATCATATTTGAGGTGGATCTGTCTGTGTATCGTCCTGTTATAATTACAATTGGAATATCGCCTTCATCCACTTGTAATTCCCGCACTATTTCAAAACCGCCAAATTTAGGCAACATGAGATCCAAAAGAATCAAATCCGGTTTGTGTTTGCGCGCTTGGTCTAAAGCTTCTTGTCCGTCTACAGCTGTTTCAGTTTTAAAGCCTTCTTTTTTTACAATAAAATCCAAAAGGTCTCTTACGCTGTCATCGTCATCCACAATAAGAATAAGTTTATCCACAGGATTTTTAAAAGTTGCCATTATTTCTTCCTCGCTTTATAAAACTAAATTATAAATTGGTTGTAACCAATGTTTCAGTAGTTTGAACTCCGTGTATGCCGCGTATTTCGCGGACTAAAAGAGCGCTGAGTTTGTCTATGGTATCGGATTCAGCGACCAAAATGGCGTCCCATCCACCGAAGGTTAGATAAACATCTTTTATGCCTCTGATATTTTTTATCTGTTGTATTGCTTTTTGCTCAAGACCTGCTATAAGTTTACATAATACAAATGCGACCATAAAGCCTCCCTGAAAATTTTATATTTTGATGGCTAGATTCTTTTATTCCATTCGTCCGTTAAATACTTGGATTCGACAAGGTTTTTCAAAGTTTCCATTTGGCTTTCATCGAGTTTCTCGTCAATCCAAGCTATATTAAACTTTTTTGAGAAGGCTTTGGCAATAATATCTTTATGGAAATCAGCGTTTTCTCTTACT
>CAZHQC010000041.1:11591-19262 GCA_964534135.1 uncultured Elusimicrobiaceae bacterium
TTTTGAGAAGGCTTTGGCAATAATATCTTTATGGAAATCAGCGTTTTCTCTTACTTTATTCAATTGTAGTGATGCCTGATACAGCATATAATCTCCAAATTTTCTAAGAGCTCCGCCCAAAGCCTTTTTTCCTTCGCATAATATATCCATATCCACGGGTTTTTGAAAACAATCCATTATGGGATTATTTATATCATAATTTGATTCTTTTTTTTCAAGGAGATTGAGGTTTTTCCCGGCCAAAGCATATTGGGAATTTATGGCATGATGAATACGTTTATAGGTTTCCACCGGTTTAAAGAACTCTCCAGGATAATGAAATATAAACGAGAAAGTCAGGTCCGTTTCATGATAAACTATACCGCCACCCGTTGGACGGCGCGTCATAGAGAAGTTTTGTTTTCCTTCTTCTATTACAGCGTCGGCAACAAAATTATGGCGCTGTGAATAGCCGAAAGTTATTCCGGGCTTCTTCCAATTATAAAATCTTAATATGAATTTTTCAGGCCTGCTATCGCACATTATTTCATCGGCGGCCATTTGCTCAAAAACATTTAGAGGAGGGGTGTTTATTTTTAAGCCTTTAGTCATAAAATTTAGTTAGAGAGTTCAAGGGTTAGAGTTGAGAGAAAAAAATCCTTGCCGTTACTTGTGACATGGGACTTGTAACTTGTCGCCTTCTTTCTCCCATTTGATATTTGGTTTTCTGGCAGCGGCAACTTCGTCCAGTCTTTTAACGCAAAGTGAATGCGGGGCCGTTTTCACTATTTCAGGATTATTCTTTCCTTCCTCATAAATTTTCTTCATGGCATCCACAAATAAATCCAAGGTTTCTTTGGATTCCGTTTCTGTTGGTTCAATCATTATCGCTTCATGCACTATAAGCGGAAAATAGACGGTTGGAGCATGGAAACCATAGTCGAGAAGTCTTTTCCCTATATCCAGGGTTTTTACCTTATTAACTGTTAAATCTTGAGAAGGGTTTAAGACACATTCATGCATGCAATAATCTCCGCAATAAGCGGGATAAAGTTTTTTTAATTTTTTCAAAAGATAATTGGCGTTTATTATGGCATTCTTGGCTGTTTCTCCAAGAGTTTCTTTTGAATGCATTAGAAGATAGGCATAGGCTTTTAAAAGCACGCCCACATTTCCAAAATAAGCTTTGATTTTTCCTATTGAATGGGGATAATCTTCTTTGATTTTAAATTTATCATCTTCTTTAATTACTCTCGGATAAGGCAAGAATTCTTCCAAAAGTTTATTTACGCCTATCGCGCCCGCTCCGGGGCCGCCTCCTCCATGAGGGGTGGAAAATGTTTTATGCATATTGAGATGCATTATATCTATGCCAAAATTTCCAGGTTTTATAATTCCCATTAAAGCATTGAAATTAGCTCCGTCCATATAAACCAAGGCTCCCGCTTTATGCGCTATGCGAACAATTTCTTCAATCTCAAATTCAAATATGCCGAGGGTATTTGGGACGGTAAGCATTAAGATGGCTGTCTTATCACTTACGGCGGCTTTTAAAGCCTGTAAATCTATTTGCCCGGCAGAGGTTGATTTTATATTTACGGTTGTAAAGCCCAGCATAACGGCTGTGGCGGGATTAGTGCCATGAGCTGAATCGGGAATTATGATTTCCGTTCTTTGGTTTTCACCCTTTTTTTCAAAATAAGTCTTGGCGATTAAAGCGCCTGTAAATTCGCTATGCGCGCCGGCCGCAGGCTGAAGTGTCATGGCATCCATGCCGCATATTTCACAAAGAATTTTGTCAAAATCATAAAGCATTTCAAGTGTGCCTTGCGCAGATGAATCCATGGCAAGAGGATGGAGATTGGAAAAGCCTTCAAACATTGAAATATTTTCGTTTATTTTGGGATTGTATTTCATGGTGCAGGAGCCGAGAGGATAAAAATGGGTATCCAAAGAAAATGAACGATGTGAAAGTCTTGTAAAATGTCTAACTGTGTCAAGTTCTGATATTTGAGGTAAATGGGGTTTTGTTTTTCTCAAAAGATTTTCAGGAATATTAAGAGAGATAGAATCGTCTTCAACTTTATTGAATCTAATCGCTCTTCGGCCTTCTATGGATTTTTCTATGCTCAAAGTGGAATCATCTTGCATTATATTTTGGCTCATAAATTCCTCCTAAGCGCCGCTGTCAATTTATCAATATCTTCTTTTGTCTTTGTTTCAGTCGCGCAAATGAGAAGTGAGTTTTTCATATCGGGATATGATTTTTCTAAAGGCAGGCCTATATCTATGCTGTCTTCTTTAAGTATTTTTTCTCTAAGTTCACATGGATGGTTGGGGAAATCTACGACAAATTCATTAAAGAAAGGATTATCAAATTTAAGTTTAATTCCGTCTAGGGCTAAAATCTCTTTTAAAGCATAGCGTGTATTAAAAGCATTAGCCTCGGCGGCTTCCTTCATTCCTTCGGGGCCGAGTAAGGTCATATAGATGGTTGCCATTAAAGCGCAAAGAGCTTCATTTGAACAAATATTGGACGCCGCCTTATCTCTGCGTATATGTTGTTCTCTGGCTTGAAGTGTTAAAACAAAACCTCTTTTGCCTTCGGTATCAGTCGTCATGCTGACAAGCCTGCCGGGCATTTGTCTTATATGCTTTTTTTTACAGGTAAAAATACCAAGATATGGTCCGCCATAATTAAGGGGAAGTCCAAGGCTTTGTCCTTCCGCCACAGCAAAATCAGCATCATAAGAGCCGGGAGGATTTACCAGGGCAAGACTCATCGGGTCTGTTACCGCCGTAAAGAGCGCTCCCTTGGCGTGCGCAAGTTCGGATATTTTAGACATATCTTCCAGAACGCCGAAAAAATTAGGGCTTTGAGCTATAACGCAGGCTATATTTTCATCAAGTTTATTTTTAAGTGAATCAATATCTATTTTTCCGTTTGAATGTTCAATAGCTTCAAATTGATAGTCGGAAGAATTTCCAAAATAGGTTTTTAGTGTTGTTAAGTATTGAGGATTTAAGGATTTGGGATATAATATTTTTTTTCTGGATGTTATGCGCGCGCAAGCTCTTGCCGCTTCTCCCAAGGCGCTGGCCCCGTCATATACCGAAGCGTTTGAAACATCCATATCAAATAAGGCGCATATTTGGCTTTGATACTCATAAATTGTTTGTAAAAGACCCTGACTTGCTTCCGCTTGATAGGGCGTATAGGCAGTCAAAAATTCTCCTCGCTCGGCTATATGAGTTACAACTGCCGGAGTATAGCGTTCATATGCTCCCGCTCCGACAAAATTTAGAATTTTTGTATTTTTGTTTGCGAGCTCTGAGAATTTTCTATAAGCTTCAATTTCCGTCAAAGATTTTTTACTGATATTAAAGTTAGAATTTAAAAATTTAGCAGGAATTTTTTTTATCAAGTCCTCAAAAGATGAAACGCCTATTTCTTTGAGCATTTCATCTTGCTGTTCTTTCGTATTTGATATGAACATATTTAGTCCTCAATTAATGTCAGGTTAGTTACAGGAAAAGGTTAATTTAAAAAATGAAGGAGTTCCTTTATCTCTGTGCCTTGTCCACGAGTAGCTTTGCTCACGGGACTTACATCCTGAGAATCTTCAGATTCCTAAGGGTGTCTTTTATTTTTTATGCGCTTTGTTTTACAAATTCTTGATAAGCGGCAAAATCCATCAAATTTTTTAAGTCATCGGGATTAGTGAGTTTGATTTTATACATCCAGCCTTCTTCAAGAGAGGATGTGTTTATTAAAGCGGGATCGTCTTCAAGTTTATCGTTTATCGCCGTAACATTTCCGGAGGCTGCCGCATAGATGTCAAAAGCTGATTTTACCGATTCTACAACGGCGCAGGTTTTTTCTTTTTCAAGTTTTTGATCTATTTTAGGGAGTTCCACAAAAACCACATCGCCCATTTCTCCTTGAGCATGTTCGGAAATGCCCAGTGTGGCATTTTCACCTTCAACAAATATCCATTCATGTGTTTTTGTATATTTTATTTCATCTTGTTTTGGCATATATATTTTCTCCTTTAAACTTTGGAAGCTGAACCTTTATAAAACGGTACTTTACAGATTTTAGCTTTTATTTTTTTTGCGTGTAATTCAATTTCAATTTCTTCCCCGGTTTTAATATTTGGTATATTTAAATAGCCTAAGCCTATTCCCTTTTTTAAAGTGGGGGAATAAGTGGCGCTGGTAAGCGTTCCTATTTCTTTTCCGTCTTTAAATACTTTCGAGCCGGGTCTTGGAACTCCTCTTTCTTCAAGCATAATACCTTTCAATCTTCTTTTTAAGCCGTCTTGCTTTTGATTGAGAAGAATATCTCTGGCCGTAAATTCGCCCTTTTCAAAACATACCGCCCAGCCGCAACCGGCTTCAATGGTTGTATGGTCATCATCAGCATCTTGTCCGTATAATAAATATCCCGCTTCAAGTCTTAAAGTATCTCTGGCTCCAAGTCCGCATGGAATAATGTCATAGGACTGGCCGAGGTCCATAAATTGTTCCCAAATCTCGGATATAATTTCGTTGGGAGCGGTTATTTCAAAACCGTCTTCTCCCGTATAACCCGTTCTGCTTATAAAACAATCCTTATCAAGAATCTTTTTTTCAATAATGCCGAAGCGTAGAAGGTTATTTGCTTCAGGAGCGAATTTTTCCATTATTTCCGGCGCTTTTGGTCCTTGGAGGGCAATCATAGAAAATTCTGAACTTCGATTAAACACTTCAACATTCATTTTTAAAGCTTTTTTCTTCAACCATTCATAGTCTTTTTCTATGGTGGTGGCATTCACTATTACAATATATCTGTTAAGCGCAAGGCAGAAACCTATGATATCGTCCACTATGCCGGCTTTCTCATTGGTGATATGAGAGTAAACGCCTTTGCCAATTGTGCCCAATCTAAAATCATTTGTATTTGTTTTTTGAATAAGTTTGAAAGCGTCAGGTCCTTTAAAAAAAATCTGTCCCATATGGGAAACATCAAATATGCCGACAGAATTTCTTACAGCATTATGTTCTTTTATTATTCCTTCAAATTGAATAGGCAATTCCCATCCATGAAAATCTACTAATTTACCTTTATATTTTTTTGTGATTTCATTAAGAGCGGTTTTATTAAGAGTTTGTGATATAGACATTATACCTCCATTTAAAGAAAAATCTATAAAATTATTATAGAAAATAAAATAATGTATGAGCAAATGAGATAATCCTCCTTACGGAGGATTAGGATATAGGTCTCAGGTAGCAGGTCACAAGTAATAGTAAATGCAACGAACACAAGAAACTTAAAACAAAAGGAGTATTAAATTAGTAAAGCTGTAAGTTGTTTGCTGGTAGTTTTCTAGCTGTTTAGCGTTATTGTCACTGGGCAATGGTCTGAGCCCGGAGTATCTTTTAGAATAAAGGCTTTTTTTAATTTGTTTTTAGATTCTGAATTAATGAAGAAATAATCCAGTCGCCAGCCGACATTTCTTTCCCGCGCTCTTGTTTTATAATCCCACCAGGTGTAATTATCAGGTTCATTATTAAACACTCTGAAAGTATCAAGCCAGCCTTTTTTCTTTATTTTATCAAGCCAGGCTCTTTCCATTGGCAGAAAGCCGGTGTTCTTTTCATTTGCTTTTGGGCGCGCCAAATCTATTTCATTGTGGGCGGTATTTACATCACCGCAAAAGATGACGGTCTTTTTCTTTTTAAGTTTTTCCACATGTTTGAGAAAAGCGTTATAAAAATCCATTTTATATTGCAGTCTTTCAGGGCCTTGACCGCCATTTGGGAAATAGGCGGTTATGAAAAAGAAATCTTTATATTCAAGGCATATATATCTGCCTTCAGAGTCAAATTTTTTAATACCCATCCCTTTGGAAATACTAAGGGGTGTTTCTTTAAAAAAAACAGCTACTCCGCTATAACCTTTTCTTTCCGCCGATGAGCAAGCGCATTGATAGCCATGTATTTCTTTTTGATGAGGTTCAAGTTGGTCTTCCTGGACTTTAATTTCCTGTATGCCGAGGATGAAGGGTTGTTCTTTTTTTAGGAAATCGGCAAAGCCTTTTTTGAGGATTGCCCTATAACCGTTTACATTCCAAGAAATCAGTTTCATGTTTTCTATTGTATAAAATTGTAGGGAAGTTTCAGGTGTTTTCTCCCGATGTTGGTAACAATGTGGTTATGGCAGCCTATCCGCTTAAGCGGACAGGCGGAGAAATCTCGGGAGTAAATACTGAAAGTATGCGGATTGTTGGCAAAAAATTAATAAAAGAGTCCTTTCAATATTTACCTGTAGGATCAGGATTTTGTGCTGGGTATGGCGGTAAAGATTTACGGCGCACTCATCACGGGTTTTTTAATTACCCTACCACCTACTTGCGAAGCGTATTTTATAATGGCGCTTATAGCGCCATAAGTAGGTGGTAGGGTTATGTGACCTGTGGATTTTCCGCCAGCTCCGGAACTCAGGCAAAAGGCATAGCTTTTGCCTTCAAACATCCTCGCTGTTCATAGAAGAATTCGCTACAAATCCTTGCTCAAAAACCCAAAATCGTTCGCCGCAAACCTTTGCCGCCATCTTTAGTTATCTGATTTCTTTTCATTTGTGAGAGTGCCCACCTGTAGAATTGACTCCCGCCCTCAAGGTAGGTCTTTATGGGGATTGTAGGCAAAGATTTAATAAAAGAGCCCTTTTAATATTTATCTGTAAACTATACGAGGATGTCGGTAATATTTACCTTTAGGTCTAGGGGTTTGTGCAGGTTATGGCGGAAAAGATTTGTTCTCAGTTTTTTCGAAAGGGTCCTGTCAGTAAGTTTACCTGTGGAATCAGGACTTTGTGTTGGGTATGGCGGTAAAGATTTACGGCTCACTCATCACGGGTTTTTTAATTATGTGACCTGCGGATTTTCCGCCAGCTCCGGAACTCAGGCAAAAGGCATAGCTTTTGCCTTCAAACATCCTCGCTGTTCATAGAAGAATTCGCTACAAATCCTGGGTCAAAAACCCAAAGTCGTTCGCCGCAAACCTTTACCGCCATCCTTTGTTTAGCTTATTTCTTTTCATTTGTGAGAGTGTCCCACCCACCCCAATTAAGATAAGGCGGAATTACCCTGGTGTAAGGAAATTCTTGATGCAAATCTTTACCGCCATCCTTTCGTTGGCTGATTTCTTTTCATTTTGTGAGAGTGTCCACACCCTAATTAAGATACGCCTGAATTACCCAGCCCGAAATAAGGAGATTCTTTTATGGCATTGTGTGTGGAATTAAACTTTCAAATCTACGGTTTGTTGTTTTAAGATTATAATTTTTCACTTTTTTATTTTGTATGGTTACAACAAATTTGCAAGTAAAAATGGAATGATAAAGGTTGGAATTTTCAAGTGGGTTAGGTATGACCCCAGAATAGAAATGCGTAGAACCTGGAAGCTCAGAAGTTATTGGTTCCCAAGTTAGTGGTAGGTAAGATGGAAGTTCAGAACCTAGTGGATAAGATGGAAGTTCGGAACCTAGTGGATAAGATGGAAGTTCAGACCCTAGCGGAAAAGGTGGAAGTTCAGAACCTAGTGGGTAAGATGGAAGTTCAGACCCTAGCGGAAAAGGTGGAAGTTCAGAACCTAGTGTAGTGCTTCGTAAATAGCTTTACATTTGGCTATAAATATAATATTCTA
>CAZHQC010000042.1:0-18850 GCA_964534135.1 uncultured Elusimicrobiaceae bacterium
ATGGATACACCTTAAAACAGCTTAAAACTGGTCTTGACAAGCTAATCCACTAAAGACTTTAATGATTTATAACTTTTCAGAAAATTGATTCCGCCGCTTTTAAAAAGATGGTTTCCGAATTAGATTCTTTCTGGAAATAAGTTAGATTTAAATTTATGTTTAACCATATTCCACTTCGTGGAATATGGTTTTTATTTTGATATTAGATTGCGGATGTCGAGCATGGATGTTTTCATGCGCAGGATAATATGGAAGCCGGAATATATTATACCGGGCAAAGCGGCTTTGTAAGCATGAGTTATATTTACAGCGGCGCTGGTATCTTCGTCTATTGCCAGAGCTATATCAAGCGGCATAAGAAGTATGAATTTCATGGCAAAAAGAAGATAGATGATATTTTCAATAAAAGTGCTTAAATTAGCATAGGGAAGTTTGAAGTAAATTGCCGCTCCCAGACCCGCTTCAATACCATAAAATGCGAGATTCCCCATAAATGAATTTCCGAATATCAAACCCGCTCTAAAGCCGGGCCAGAAGAAAATTTCCACTATGAACCATAGCGGAGCCAGATAATAGAAGCCATTTAATAAATTATTTTTTGTCATAGTGAAATTTTCCAATTAAATTATATCATAGTTCAATATTTATTGGGTTTCAGTCAAAAATAGTCAAAAAGTAGCCAGACAGCTTTCGTTGGTAAAAGTGTTGCTTTTTAGCTAAAAACACATAAAAAGTTGTTAGACAACTTTTTTAAGTGTTTTGGCCCCTATTTGTTGCTTTGGCCATTGGACCTATAAAATTTAGGTTCTTTTGGCTCTCGTTTGAGCGCGGTCGTTTTATTACAATACAAGTAATTACAGTTGAGGAGATTTCATGAGAATAACAACAATTTTAATGATTCTAATTTTTGCCGTTTCCAATTTCGCTTTTTCAAAAGATTTAAAACTGGATGATTTAAATTTATCCGCATTAAAACAAATGGAAGTTTCCCAGGCTACTGACCATAAAAGGGTCAATGCCATTGTACCTCCCGGAGTTAAATTTGCCGAATATAAAACAGATGAGGAATTTAGCTTTGTAAGACAGGCCGAGGCTGCCTTAACTGAAAGGATTGCGGTTTTAAAAAAGGCTGGTATTACCACTTTTGGCGGAAGAGTTATTGAAAAGGCCAATCGTGATCATACTTATATTATTGAATATCTTCCCACTGTTAAATACGGAGCCGCCTTGCCGCCAGCTGTCATTGTAAAAACTTATAAAAGCGGAAGTCTTTATTGGAGAGAGTCTGAAGCCCAATATGCGATGAATTCAGCTATTGCCAATTTTAAAAATGCCAAAGTTAGCGTTTTTATTTCCTATGTGTATGAAGTTGGCAGAGATAATGTTTTTGCTATAGATTATGTTTTAAAAAATGTTGTAAGAAGAACAAACGAATATGATGTGAAATTTAAAAATTATATCGGTGGGATATTTACTTTTGAAAGGCAAGCTGAGGCCTTTATAGAAACTTTTAAGGCTTTATTTAATTTTGCCGGCGTGCCTGTCATAAGAGGAAAAGTCATTGAAAGAGCTGATGGCGATTATTCCGTGCAAATTGAATATGTGGTTAAAGCCAATAAGTATGGAGAGCGTCCTGAATTTGCCATAGCTAGATATGAATCCCAGGAAATTTTCTCTTTTGAAAAAAGCGCCTTGGCAGCTTCAAGGGAAAAAATGGCTATTTTTTCCAATGCGGGAGTAGCTCCCATACATGGTTTTGCCAGAGAAATTGATAGGGATTATTCTTTCAGTATGGATTATCTTATTAAGAATCTTTATAGCTATAGTGGCGTGACGCCTTCAATAGCGATAAAGACATATCAGGGGCAAGAGATTTTTGATTTTGAAAGAAAAGCTGAAGAAGCTATGGCTAAAAAAGTTGTTACCTTCAAAGTCGCCGGCCTTGCCGTCGTAAGCTCAAAAGTAATCGAAGTTGGCAGAGACTATTCATATACATTGGAATATATCGCGAAGGCCGAAATCGTGGATGATGGATACCATCCTTATCCTCCTTATAAAAAATAGTTTTATCACTTATTAAAAGCTAAAATTATACTCGTATGCCTGAAATCAATTTATTAACAGAAGATGTTATAAGCAAAATAGCTGCGGGAGAAGTAGTCGAAAGGCCTGCTTCCGTTTTGAAAGAGCTTATTGAAAACTCCATAGATTCCGGCGCCAAAAGAATAAACATTGAAATAGAGAAAGCCGGCAAGAAACTCATAAGAGTTCAGGATGACGGGCGGGGTATGGATAAAGAGGATTTACTATTATCCGTCAGAAGGCATTCCACAAGTAAAATATCGAATTTTGAAGATTTGGGAAAACTTGAAAGTTTCGGCTTTAGAGGCGAGGCTTTATATTCTATATTCGCGGTTTCAAGGCTTTCAATAATAAGTTCAAAAGAAAACTCAGAGTTTGGCCTGTCTATAACCGGTGAAGGCGGGAAAATAATTTTTGAAGGAAAAACTCCTCCTGTAAAAGGAACGATTATTGAAGTCAGAGATTTATTTTTTAATACTCCCGCCAGAGAAAAATTTTTAAAAAGCGATCAAAGTGAAAGGGCTCATCTTGTGCGAGTTGTGGAAGATGCTGCTTTATCTAATCTTGATATTTCCTTCTTTCTTAAAATAGACAATATTGAAATTTTTTCATTTCATGTTTCATTGGGAGATTCTTCCAATAAATTATTAGAGAGATCGGCTTTGGTTCTGGGAAAGAATCTTGCTAAGGGGCTTATGAGTATGGAAAGTAAAAATGGAGATATTAAGCTCCGGGGCCTTGTTTCCAAACCTGATGGGTTTTCCGCTTCCCGCTTAAATCAATATTTTTTCGTAAATAAGAGGCCTGTGTCTTCAAAGGTGCTTCATCAATCTTTGTATAAGGCTTATAGCGGTATATTGGACCGTAAACATCCTTCCTGTGTTCTTTTTATTGATATGCCTCCTTCCGATTTTGATGTTAATATTCATCCTCAAAAAAAGGATGTAAAGTTTAAAAGTGACGGTGATATTTTTAAAATTATTTCACATTCCGTTTTTGCTGAAATTCAAAAAATGGAAGCTCCCGCAACTTTTCCTGAAAATAAAACAAATGCCTTCAATGAAAGTTTTAATCAGGCAAGTGCGATTGCCGAACCCATTGCCGCTTCCGCTTTTCAAGAGGATGCTTTAAAACAAGACGGGCTTTTTTCTTCAGGGGCCATTTCCTCCGATAGTTTAATTGGGAATTCGTGGTATCAGGAGCCTATTATTTATTTGGGTCAAATAGCGCGCAGTTATCTTGTTTTTGAATCCGGCAGAGGTTTGCTTCTTATTGACCAGCATGCGGCGCAAGAAAGAATTTTATTTGAAAAATATCTTGATGAATTTTCCACAGATAAAATTAAGGTTCAGCCATTGCTTACACCTGTCACGGTGGAGCTTTCAAGATCGCAAATTGAAAATGCCATGAGATGGAAAGATTGGCTTGATAAGGCCGGCTTTGAGATTGATTTATTTGGCGCTAATACCGTTCGGCTTCATTCCACCCCTTCCATATTCTACTTTACACCCGAGGCTTTGGGGGAATTCCTGAGTTATCTTGCGGAAGTATTGGGGAATCCCGAGAAAGCGAGCGAAGATATAAAAAGAAATACAGTGGCTACCTTGGCTTGTAAAAAATCAATAAAAGCTCATGATAAAGTTAAGCCTGAAGAAGCCATAAGGCTGATTGAGGATTTAAAGAAAGCTAAAGATGGTTTACATTGCCCTCATGGCCGTCCCACTCTTTTGCATTTTTCAAAGCATGATATAGCCAGACGCTTTGGCAGAACCAATCCGGTATAGCGCTTCACCAATTTATTGAAGTATAACAGTTGTATTTACCCGTAAGACCAGGGGCTCTCAGCACCGTCGCCCTTGAGTATCTCACCCTCCTGAATGTAAAAGTCGGGTTCCGAACACTCCTGCTTAGCAAACACAACTGTCATACTTTTATTTTGGCTTAATTCTTTTATATAGATATATACCACCCAACCCAAATTAAGATAAAGCCGAATTACCCTATTAATTAACCTCCTCAGTTGGGATCAATGTTAGGATGGCGGAAACTGCGGAGTTTGGATTGGGAAAATAATGAAATTTCTAATGAAAATATGAAAGGTTCTTTACCTTTTAAAAAGTTTTGTTTGATGATTTTTAAATTAGTGTTTTAAGATTTGATGAATGGCTTTGAATGTGGCGGGGGTTTTGAGGGTTTTAAGAATAGTTAAAAACATTTCCTTTTGTTTTTCCGTTTTACCATGTAAAACAGAACGGATTTGGCTAGATAGTTTCAAATCTTTATCATCCCCATTTGAAGGCGTCTTTTCTGAAAAAAATTGTGCCATCGGCACATTGAGTCCTTTTGATAATTTATAAAGGGTGTTTAAGCTAGGAGACTTCTTCCCATTTTCAATATAATTAAGAAAACCGCCGTCCATATCGGACAATTCGGCAAGTTGGCTTATAGTTAATCCCGCTTCTTTTCTGAGAAGTCTTATCTTCTCACTCCAAGTTGGCAATTTTCTCATTTTGTCCTCAAGACATTATACAGGTAATAAATTATCATCTAAACATCCATAAAGACAATATTAAAATATTGACCATGGGACATCTTTTATGTAGTATTTAGGAGTAAGTTACAAGGGAAAAATATCAAAACCTATTTTATGAAAAAAAATCTATCTTTAATTATATTATTGACCTTTGCTTTTATTTGTTTGCCTAGTGCTTTGACAGCTCAAGCGGGCAAGATTAAAATAGCGGTTATGGATTTTAAAACAATTGGTGATAATGCCAGTCTCGGGCAAGGAGCCGCTGAAATCCTGCGAACGACTCTTATCGAAACGGGAAATTACACTATTGTTGAGCGAAGCATGCTGAACCAAATACTTAAGGAACAAAAACTAATATCAAGCGGTATTGTTGATTCAAAAGAGGCCGTAAATATTGGAAAAATACTTGGCGCAAAATTAATTGCGGTAGGCAGTATTGTCAAACTCGGCGAAACATATACTCTTAATATAAGATTCGTTAACGGTGAAACAGGCGAAGTCGTTCAAGGAAAAAAACTTACGGCAAAAAGCAAAGAAGAAATACCGGGTTTGTGCGCTCAAATGGTCAAACTTCTTTCCGGCGATATTTCGAAGAAAATTGAAAAGAAAAAAAACAAACCTCAAAAAACGCAAAATCAAATTATCCGTCAAAAAAAAGAACCGATTTATAAGCAATGGGCCATAGGACTCTTGTATCCAGGCGCGGCTTTAAAACACATTATAAATAAACACGCTTGGGAAATCAGGGTTCAATCGGGTTCCGGTATTTTTGCCGTGGGACCAAGATATTATCGTTATTTGGCAAATTCAGAAATAAAACTTTTTTGGGGACTTGAAGCCGATTATATAAGTTTCAAAGGCGATGAAAGTGCAGGTTCGGGTTTTGCTTTTGGCGGATTTACAGGTGGAGAAATACCTCTGACTCCGAATATAAAATTATCTATGGATATAGGCCCCATGTATATAAGCTTGAGTGAAAACGATTATTCTCAATCGGTCAGCGGACTGGAGTATTTTTTAAATATGGGAATTTACTGGCATTTTAAATAAGGAAAAAATAATGCGCAAAAGTTTAATATTTTTCATTGTACTGATTTCATTTCCCCTTCTCGTTGCGGCAGGTTTTAATTTTGGGTTTATAAAAGGGGTAAAGAAAAAAGTTGATCAAGTAGATGAAAAAGTAGTTCAAAAGAAAGAAGAACTTCACCTTGCTGGCATTATCAATCAAGTCCCCGTTCTTTATTGGACAGGCGAAGTTAATTATGTTTCGGATGGTTTAAATCCCGAAATAGGTTATTCAATCACGACATTTATTTACCGTGTCAAATACACGGATACTGACAACGAGGCTCCTGCTTCGGGCTATCCAAAAGTTCACATCAAAAAAGGCGGTTCGGAAATTTCAGGTTCTCCATTTCCTATGACTTATGTTTCAGGCGCGAATAATACCGGCGCTATTTATACATATTCAACAACAACGCTTTCAAGCGGAACAGATTACACCTATTACTTTGAAGCCAAAGACATTTATAATGGCATAGCAATCGGTAATCCGATAAACTCAATTGACGCTCCGGATATAAATAATACTGCGCCAAATAATCCAAATACGCCAAGTGGAATCGTAGTAGGAGCAATAAATACTTCTTATGAATTTACCGCATCCGCAACAGACTCGGACAATAATCAAGTCCAATATCGGTTTGATTGGGGAAACGGAAGCACTTCTATATGGACATCTCTTGTAGATAGCGGGGATTCCGCAGGTAAATCATATTCATGGTCAAGCGCCGGTACTTATTATGTAAAAGCGCAGGCAAAAGATAGCGCAGGAGCAATTTCTAATTGGTCTAATTCTTTAACTGTAACGATAAATCCATTTACCTGTGGCACTAGTGCCATAGATGATGGTGACGGCAATGCTTATAATACCGTTTTAATTGGTGGTCAGTGCTGGATGAAGGAGAATTTAAACTATGACGGCAATCCATCAGGCAATGGTTGTAGGGATATTGTTTGGGTAAATGATACTGATGCGGGTTGGTGCGGTTATTATACCGGTGGACCATTTGCAGATGAAGGACTTCTTTATCAATGGTCGGCAGCCATGAACGGCTCTGTTATTGAAGGAGCTCAAGGACTTTGCCCGTCGGGATGGCATATTCCAACGGATGTAGAATTTAAAACATTGGAAATGGCATTAGGCATGTCATCAGCGCAAGCTGATGTTTTAAATTGGCGTGGTACTACCGAAGGAGATGAACTAAAAAAGGCAGGCCTTTGTGAGGGAAGAACTCCTTGTGGCACTTCCGGTTTTGACATCTTGATCGCTGGGTCCCGTCAGACCAGTGGTGGTTACAACACTCGCGGGGTTAATACAAATTTTTGGTCTTCCACTATTTCTGCCAGTAATCCATGGGAACGATATT
The DNA here is from genome assembly GCA_964534135.1 of uncultured Elusimicrobiaceae bacterium. Lineage (GTDB taxonomy): Bacteria > Elusimicrobiota > Elusimicrobia > Elusimicrobiales > UBA9959 > JAKLQJ01. The sequence goes on from CAZHQC010000042.1 coordinate 7,045, forward strand.
TGCAGGCAGCTGAGGCAAAAGTTTACCGTAACACAAATAATAAGGCAAGTGGCATGAGTATTCGTTGTCTCAAAGACTGATAATAGGAAAATAGCGAAGAAGTTGGAATTAAAAAATTAGCGACGAATATAACTAATCGGGAGGATATTATGACTTCACAGGACGCATATAAATTCATTATCAAAGGACTCGGAAAACCTTGGGTTGGTGAACAGGCTAATTGGCACCTATTTAATGAAGAATGTATCAAGCAGATACCATCTGATTCAGGGATATATTTAATGCGTTTTGAAAAAATAGCGCGGGTATTTGGTTCAAGCGATTTATATTATATTGGAATTAGCAAAAATTTAAAAACAAGATTAAGAACACATTGGAAAGGCAATAATTATAAATATGCTTTTCCAATCGTAACGGAATTATATAAGAAGAACAAAATTGAGGTAGTGTGGATAGAGGCTGATTCGGAAATAGCAGAAAAAGCCGAAGTAAAATGCCTTGTTGAATTCTTTAAAAAGCATTTGGAATTGCCTGCCGGAAATAGCAATATACGAAACTATAATAAATATTTTACTCAAGAAGAATCTTGTTGATTAAGCTACTCAAAAATTTTATTAAAATCAGAGAAGAAATCAGGATACGATTTTTTAATACAGTTTTTATTTACAATCTTAATCGGGTTTTCGCAAATAAGACTTGCCACTGCCGCTGTCATGGCGATTCTATGGTCGGATGTCTTTATTGAAACTCCGCCTTTTAGTTTTTGACTGCCTTTTATAATAAAAGTTTCATTTTTATATTTAATTTCTCCGCCGATGGCGCGGATAAGTGAAATGATTGATTTTATTCTATCCGATTCTTTATACTTAAGCTCTTTCGCTCCGTATATTTTGGTTATTCCTTTCCCTTGAGTTGCAGCCAATATAAGGAGAGGGATTTCATCTATTAGTCCCGGAATATTGCTGTTCTTTATAATGATGGATTTAAGGTTTTTATATTTTATTTTTATATCACCATAGGGTTCATGCCCTATTTTTATTTTCTTTTCGCTATTTTTAATTTTAAAAGAAATTTCTGCGCCCATTTTTTTAAGCACTTTAATAAAACCCATCCTTGTTGGATTTAAAAGACAATTTCTAACTATGATGTTTTTTCCTTCAAGCAGGCAAGAGCCGATTATAAAAGGCGCGGCTGAGGAAATGTCTCCGGGTATTTTTATATCCACGGCTTTAAGTTCGCCCGGATTTAAAACAATTTTATTATTAGAGGTTTTTATTTTTATATTGAAAAGGCGGAGCATATTTTCGGTATGATTTCTTGAAGGAAAGATTTCTTGTATTTCGGTTTTTCCTTTCGCATAAAGCCCTGCCAGTAATATAGCTGATTTAACTTGAGCACTGGCTACGGGAAGTTTGTATTTTATAGCTTTAAGTTTTGCGGGAGATATTTTTATTGGGGGCTTTCCCCTTTTAAGTTTTATTTTTGCGCCCATTAAAGATAAGGGTTTTTCAATTCTTTTCATTGGACGGTTTAATAATGATTTATTGCCGATTATGGTTGAATCAAATTTTTGCCCTGCCAGAAGGCCGGATAATAATCTCATTGTCGTGGCAGATTCATTGGCATTTAAGCGAGTATTGGGTTTTCTTAATCCATCTAAACCTTTGCCATAAACCATGGTGGTATTGTTTTCCAGTTTGATTTTAATACCAAGATTTTTCAAGCAATTTATAGTGGCAAGGGTATCTTCACAGGGAAAAAAATTTGATATTTTTGTTTCGCCTTTTGAAATAGCCGCTAATAAAAATGCTCTATGAGCGATTGATTTATCTGTGGGTGGTATATAGATTTTAGATTTTTTTCTCATGTGTGTTTCAAGCAGAAATCTATGGCTTTAGTATAAGAGTTTTTTCCAAGGCCCTTGATTTGTTTTAGGCAGACCGGTAATATAATTGATTTTTTTCGGAAGCTTTCTCTCTTTTTAATATCGGATAAATGCACTTCAATTGCTTTGATATTAACTCCTTTTATAGCATCTCTTATTGCGTAACTGTAATAAGTAAAGGCCGCGGGATTTATTATAAGCCAATCGGCCCATTTTCTGTGAGCGGCTATTAAATCCATTATTTTTCCTTCATGATTACTTTGAAATATTTTTAATTTAACTTTTTTTGTGGTGGCATATTTTCTTATATAAGAATTAATTTCTTTAAGGGTTAATTTGCCATATATTTCAACTTCTCTTTCGCCTAAGAGATTAAGGTTTGGGCCGTGGATTATAAGTAGGTTCACCCTACCACCTCCTTGGCCCGCATAGCGGGGCGGTAGTTATTTAAATTTTCTTTTTTCATATATTTAAAATCTCCTGCTACTTGTAAATTGCACTTCGTGCAATAAGGGGGTGGTAGGGTCATGCTTCCCCCAATAATACTAAGGTTTCTTTTAAAACTTTTTTATCTATATTGTTTTTTGCTTTCAGTGAACCTGGTTTTTTTATAAGCAGAAATCTATTTTGATGTAATCCTGTTTTTTTATCCTTACAAATCAAATTATAGAAATTTTTAAAATTTAAATAATTGATTTTTAAAGGTGGCAAGTTTGTTTTCCAAAGTAGTTTTTTTATATCTGAAGCGTATTCTTTATCCAATATATTAAGCTTTAGGGATAATAAGTAGGCAAATCTCATGCCCCATATAATAGAAGCGCCATGAGAAAGGTTTTCCCTTGAAAGTGTTTCAAAAGCATGCCCTGCCGTGTGGCCAAAATTTAAAGCTTCTCTTATGCTTTTTTTATCTTGTTCATCCTTTACTACCATTTTCATTTTAAATTCAATGCAGGCGCTTATTGTTTTTAATAAAGTCTTTTTATCTATAAGGCCCGTAAGGCTCAAGGTTTGTTTTGGCGGCATTATCAAAAGATATTTAATAAATTCCCCTATGCCCGATATCTTAGCTTCCTTATTTAAATATTTTAAAAATGAAATATCACAAACAGTTAAAACAGGCTGATGAAAACAGCCAGCCATATTTTTAGCATGAGATATATTTATGGCTGTTTTTCCACCTATGCCGGCATCAATTTGAGATAGCAATGTAGTGGGCATACTTATCCAATTTATCCCTCGCATGTAAGTAGCCGCTACAAAACCCGCTATATCCGTAACGGAACCTCCACCCATAGCGATAATAAGTGAGTTTCGGCCAAAGCCGTTTTTAAGTAGGAGCTCCATCAATTTTACATAAGAGTTAAAGTTTTTAATTTCATCTTTTTTAGGGAAGATGAAAACTTTTGTCTCTAAAGGACTTAGCTTTTTAATTTCCGCTATCTTCTTTTTAAAGGTTTTATGGCAGAAGGAATCGGTAATTAAGCAGATTTTATCGGTTTTTTTTATATGGCCTAAAATCTTCTCTTTAGATAGTTTAAAATTATCCACAACTAAAATCTCAGTTGTTGTGGAGTTTTTGAAGGTATATTTTTTAATAGTTTTTTGCATGAGATATAAGTTTTTCTATTTTCCTTGCCGTTTGAGCGGGAGATAGTTTTGTCACTGAAATACGGAAGTCGGCTTTATTATAATAAGGGGCTCTTTTTGTTAAAAGTTTTTTAATTCTTTCTTCTTTTTCACCTCCTTTACCTATCAGAGGTCTCTCATTTTCAATTTTCAATAATCTTCTTTTTAATTCTTTCGCTGAGCATGAAAGATAGACGGATATTCCCTTGTCTTTTAAATATTTATTCCATTTCTTTAAAGCCATTATACCGCCGCCCATAGCGACAATAGTATTTTGATTCTTTATAAGCTGTTTTACGGTTTTTTCTTCTATCCTTCTAAAGTGAGTGAGACCGCTCTCTTTTATTATTGCTGAAATGCTCTTTTTATAAATTTTCTCTATTTCAGTGTCTGAATCTTTAAATTTCAATTTTAATCTTTTGGCAAGCAATGCGCCGGTAATTGTTTTGCCTGAGCACATAAAGCCAATGAGAAAAATTCTATTTATATTTTTCTCAGTTTTTTTAATATTTGTTTGTTCCATAGTAAGAGTCTGTCTTTTATTTCATCAAATGAATCGCCGCCAAATTTTTCCAAAATATAATTTACAATTTCAAGGGCTACTAAGTATTCGCCTATTACAGCTCCCGCAAATACCGCAGTAGTGTCTGAGGTATCCGAGTGGATGATTTCTTTGGCTCCTGTTTTTAAATTTATTGAATTTGCTCCTTTCTTAATTCCGGGCACCGCTTTCATAACGCAACGCAATATAATATCTTGGCCGTTTGTAATTCCGCCTTCAATCCCGCCCGCCATATTGCTAGTTCTTTTTACTTTGCTATTTTTAATTTCAAATCCGTCTATGGATGCCGAGCCGTTTAGCTCTGCTAATTTAAAGCCTTCTCCTATTTCGACGCCTTTTACCGTATTTAGGCTTAATAGTTGTTTGCCTAGAGCCGCGTTTATTTTTTTATCCCACTGATTATGACTGCCTAATCCTATTGGCAGATTTTCAACTTTGATTTCAAAAATGCCACCCAAGGTTTCCCCTTCTTTTTGAGCTTCTTTTATTTTTGCCATCATTGATTTCTTGTTGTTGTTTAAAGCGGTTGAAGCTAAGCTTATAACGCGGCTTTTAATGTTTATCCTAAGAAGAGATAATAGTTTCATAGAAAATGAGCCAAGGGCAACTCTTATGCAGGTTTCTCTGGCGCTCGCTCTTTCCCTTATAAGATCGCTTTGAGTGATGTCGTATTTGAGCATAGCGGCAAAGTCGGCATGACCGGGTCTTGGAGTTGAACTTTGACTTAAGACAGAGCTTATTTTTTTATTAGGTATTAGTAGTCCTATCGGGGCGCCCGTAGTTTTTCCTTTATGGAGGCCGCCTATTATTTCAAAATTATCAGTTTCAATTTTTTGTCTTTTGCTTCTTCCCAATACTGTTCTTCTGCGCTTTAATTGTTGAGCGATATATTTTTCCGTTATAGGCATACCGCTTGGAAAGCCTTCTAATATCCCCATAAGCGCCTTGCCATGGGATTCTCCCGCTGTAAGATATCTTAACATCGTCAAAACTCCTTTTTGATGGCGTCTTTTAATCTTAATATATTTTTAATTTTCTGTCCTGTCCATATCTCAAAACTTCTTATAGCTTGATATATAAGCATATCTTTTCCGTCTATAAGTTTTTTAGATTCTTTCAGTGAGCCAAGTTTCAAAAATCCGGTTAGATTTTTTCCATAGGCCAAATCATAAAATACCGTAGTTTTTTTTATTTTTGGGATATTCCATGATTTTTTCTTTTCTATCTCTTTATACATTCCAAGCGATGTGGCATTTATTAAAAGATTTGAATCAGTACAAGATTTATCCGTAAATTTGCGGGCTGTAAATTTTGTTTTTGGGAATAGATTTTTCATAGTGGAGCATAATTCTTCTCTTCTTTTCTTATTCCTGCCATAAATTAATACTTCGCTAGCTTTTAATGAGCCTAAACTCCAGCATGCCGCTTTTGCCGCTCCTCCTGTTCCCCATAGTGAAATAATTTTATTTTTAACAGGCAGTTTATGTTCTGTTATTGTTTTTGTAAATCCAAATACATCCGTATTGTAACCAATAGTTTTATCTTTTTCTATTTTTACTACATTGACGGTTTTTATTTTAAGTGCGGGTCCCCTGAGTGTATGGATTTTTTTTACTGCTTCTTCCTTGCAGGGCAGGGTTATGTTAAATCCGGACCAATTATTTCTTAGGGCTGTGCTTATTGATTTTGAAATATTGTCTTTATTTGTAGAAAGGCGCTTATAGGAACCGGTTATATTAAACTTATGGCATAAGAATTTGAAAATAACAGGAGATAAACTTTTATTCAGCGGCTCGCCAAATATGCCTACTTTTAACTCCATTTTTATTTCCTCAGTTTTTTAATTTCAGTTGATAATTTTTTAAAACATGAAAGGTCTATGGTGTGCTTTCCGTCAACTGAAGCAAGTTGAGGATTTAAGGTGGCTTCAACCATTAAGCCATTGGCGCCGATAACCGCGGCGGCTTTTGCTAGAGAAAGTATAAATTTTCTGCTGGTTGTGGAATGGCTGATATCTATTATCATAGGAAGTTTGGAAATATTTATGGCTCGCAATGCCATATTGAAGTTAATTCCCCCTTCACTATTGCTTGGAGAGGAATCTCCTCTTTCACATAAAATTATTTTATTATTGCCACGGCTTAATATATATTCAGCCGCAAGCAGCCATTCTTTTAGAGAAGCCCCCGCCGCCCTTTTGAGTAAAATGGGTTTTTTGGTTGAGCCTATCTCTTTAAGAAGTTCATAATTGCGCATATTTCTTGCGCCTATCTGAAAAATATCTATTCTCTCATAAAGAAAGTTTGTTTGCCTTGGGTCGGTTATTTCGGTTATAAAAGGAAGAGAGGTGATTTTTTTAGCTTCAATTATTATATCCAAGCCTGACTGTTCCATCCCTTGGAAAGAATGTGGTGACATTCTTGGCTTAAATAAAGGCGCTCTTAAAATATCGGCGCCCGCTTTCTCAAGATTCTTTATGGTTTTTAGATATATTTCTTTGTCTTCTATGGCGCAGGGGCCGGTTATAATATGGAAGCTCTTTTCGTCAATTTTTTTATTTTTAATTTTAATTACAGAAGGTTTTCTTTTGTTTATTAAGGGATATGTTTCTTCATTTGAAAGTTTGACCGATTCAATGCCTTTAATGGCCTCTATGCGAGCCAGATTAGCTGACAATTCTTCAGTATTTTTGTTTCCAATTATAATATAGGAACCTTGGATTGAAATTTCAGCTTTTTTCAAAAGTTTAGCGATTGAACCTTTAATTTCTTTTTTTTGTTTTTCTTTGAGATTGTTTTGAAAGTGAATAATCATAATTTTTTTTGATAGTCGACAGATAGCTCCATTAGATATTTAAAAAATTTAAGAGCATAAGGTTCAATAGTTTTATTCTTTAAGTTTTTCTTTATATTGGTAATAACCTTTTTTTCCCGGGTCTTGTTTTTAATTTTTGTCTTTAGGGGCCGTATTTTTTCCAGGAGTAAGAATCTTTTTTCCAAGAGTCGAATAGTTTTTTTATCTATAAGGTCTATTTTGTCTCTCAGGCTATTTAATTTATTTATTGCCATTACTTAATTTTATTAAATTTTTATCTTCCTTAGTAGAAAAGAAGGTGTTTTCGGGTATTTAACGGACAGTTTTTTATTTACTTTTGTTGTTAAAATGGCTGAGCTTCATTTTTTTATACAATATAACTATGAAAAAACTTTCATTTTTAGAGCTTGCTCAAAAAAGAAGAAGTATAAGAAAATATCAAGATAAGCCTATTGAAAGAGAAAAATTAAGATTATGTCTGGAGGCGGCCAGACTTAGCCCTTCCGCCTGCAATAGCCAGCCTTATAAATTTATAATTGTTGATGATAAAGACATTAGAGATAATTTAGTCAAAGGGGCTTTTTCAGGCATATATTCAATATCTAAATTTGCTTCAAAAGCTGCGGCTTTTGCCGTTATAGTTTTACAAAAACAGAAGATTAGCGCTCGTTTTGGCAATATGGTGCAGGGTATTGATTTTAAATTGGTGGATATCGGTATAGCCGCGGAACATTTTGTTCTGCAAGCTGAAGAGCTGGGGCTTGGCACTTGCCATATAGGTTGGTTTGATAAAAAAAAGACGGCTGAAATATTAAAAATACCAAAAAATTATGGCGTTGAGTTAATGATAACCATCGGTTATCCCGATGAAAATCCTAAAGAGAGGGTAAAAAAGAATTTTGAGGATATGGCATCCTTTAATAAATATTAAGGCATATGAAAATACTTTATATTACAATCGTTTTGTTAATGAACTTGAGTTTTATTCATGCCGCGGATACTGATTTGGATGCATGGAATACTATTATTAATTCACAATCGGACAGTGAAGCTTGTTCCGTTGGTAGTGATGATTGCCCTCCTTCGAAAGAAGAACCAAAGGTTCTTGGAAATAAAAATTTAAATAAAGAAAAGATTTCCTTAAAGAAAGAAGCGCCATTAGTTAAGTCCTCGGTAAAAACTGAGGAAAAATCATCTTTAATTAAAATAGATACCTCAAATGATTTAAAACCCGAAAAAAAACAAAATACAGCTTATTTAAAATTTACGCTAGCTGTACTTGCAGGTTTCTTGATTGGTTTTATATATAGGAAACGGAGAAAGAAATAATGGATAATCCTTCAGAAAATTTCAGATTAGCTTCAAATTATATTCATTTTGTGCAAGGCGCAGCTTTTTTAATAATCGGACTTATAGCCGCTTATATTCACGATAAAGAAAAAAAATCTCAAGAAAAATTTAAGTTTATTGCTCCTCTCTCTTTTATAATAGCGGGAGTATTGTCATTTTTAGTAATTATTAATGTTTTGGGGCATTGGAGTTTTGATAGCGCCATTGCCATTATGAAAATTAAACCGGGCTTTTTTATTTTTATGGCTTTATCTTGTGTTTTTGTGTCAGCCGGCTTTTCAGGTGTTTTATTTGAGTCGGACCGGCAAAAAAATAAAGTTTGGGGCTATTTTTATTGGATTTTTATTTTTGCCATAGCCGGGCTCTATGCACTTATGCATACCCGCGTTAATAATGAGGCGAGTGTTTTTGTTATGACAAATCATATTGCCATGGCCGGCACCTTAGGCATCGCTCTTATTTTTTCATTGGCGATGGTTTTTACGGAAAAGAAGTTTATTAAAGTTTTCGTTATTGTGTTTTTGCTTATAACTTCTTTTCAATTGTTAACTTATAAAGAAAGCGTTGAATCTTTCAAATCCAAAGTGATTACGTTTGAAGTGGGAAATACGGATGTGGTAAAAAAAGCAAATTAAATGACAAAACTACTGATAAAAAACGGCACAGTAATTGATGCCCGCTCCAATAAAGCTGAGAAACTCGATATATTGATTGAGGATGGCAAGATAGCGCGGCTTTCAAAAAATATCTCTTTAAAAAAAGACAGTGGAATTAAAATTATTCAAGCTAAAGGAAAATGGATTATTCCCGGTATTGTGGATATGCATGTGCATACCAGAGAGCCGGGCGGTGAAAAAAGTGAAACCATCGAATCGGCTTCAAAAGCTGCGGCAGCTGGCGGCATAACGTCCATCTTGGCTATGCCCAATACCAAGCCCGCTATGGATTCCCCGGAAATTATAAAAAAACTTAATATTCGAGCAAAGAAAGCCATTGTAAATGTATTCTTTTCAGGAGCTATAAGTGCTAAAAGAGAAGGCACGAAATTATCGGCCATTAAAGCCATGCATAAGGAAGGAATAAGGGCGATTAGTGATGATGGTTGCGCTTTAATGGATAAAGATTTATTGAATAAAGCTTTAAAACTTTCCAAGAAATTAAGTATTCCCCTTTTGGAACATTGTGAGGATCCTCATATATCTGCGGATGGAGTAATAAACAGGGGTAAAGTAAGTGAGCGGCTTAATATCTCGGCAATAGCCCGGGAAGCTGAAATTTTTATTGTTTTAAGAGATATACTTGCCGCCGCCTCCACAAGATCGCCATTACATATTCAACATGCTAGTTGCAGGGAAAGTGTTGAGCTTTTAAGATGCGCCAAAAAATCAGGTATTTGTGTAACGGCGGAAGTCTGTCCGCATCATTTTACTCTTACGGAAGAAGCCGCGGCGTCTTTAGATACCAATTTTAAAATGAATCCCCCTTTGAGAACAAGAAAAGATTTAGCGGCTATTAAAAAAGGTTTAAAAGATGGTGCCATTGATGTTATAGCTTCCGACCATGCTCCTCATTTGAAAAGCGAGAAGAAGAAAAGTTTTATTAAAGCTCCTTTCGGCATAATAGGTCTTGAAACCATGCTTCCCTTAACTATAAGTGAATTGGTTTTAAAAAAAGTTATAAGTAAAAAACGTATGGTTGAGCTTTTATGTTTGAACCCAGCCATGTTATTGGGGTTAAAATCAAAAGGGAGTTTAATGCCGGGCATGGATGCTGATATATGTGTGATAGACCCTTTAAAAAAAATCAGTGTTCCTCAAAAATTTATAAGTAAATCTTCCAATTCTCCTTTTATAGGTAGGAAACTTTCGGGCTGGCCGATCTTAACTTTAGTAGCAGGTAAAATAATTTATAAAAGATGAATTTTCTATATAAACAAATAATAAGAAGATTGCTGTTTTTGTTTAATCCCGAATTTATCCATGATTTAATGATAAGTGGCGCGGTAATTTTTCAGCGTTTTGATTTTATTTGCTCGTTTATTGGCTTTATTTGTAAAACCAAATCGGAGCCTATTGAAATTAAAGGCATAAAGTTTCCAAATAGAGTCGGGCTCGCGGCGGGTTTTGATAAGGATTGTTCGGCTGCCAAAATTATCTCAAAAGTGGGCTTTGGTTTTTTGGAACTTGGCACCGTAACCTTAAGACCTCAGCTGGGAAATCCAAAACCCAGATTATTTAGACTGCCTGAAGAGCAAGCAATTATAAATCAAATGGGATTTAATAATATCGGCGCTATTGCCGCGGCTAAAAATCTCGAAAGAATGGGCAAGCTTGATATTCCGATAGGAATTAACATTGGTAAGAATGCCGATTGTCCTCTTGAAGATGCTCCCGAAAATTATCTTCAAGCCCTTAAAATTCTTTACCCCTATGGAGATTATTTTACTCTTAATATAAGTTCTCCGAATACCAAGGATTTGAGAACTTTGCATGAAGGTGAAAAATTTAAAAATTTAATCGGTCCTATTTTAAATTTTGTAAATTCAAAGTCGGCAAAGAAACCTGTTTTTATCAAAATATCTCCCGATATTGAAATTTCCGAACTTGAGAATATCTCAAAAGTCGCAATAGAAATGGGTTTTGGTTTAATAGCCACAAATACCACCATAAAAAGGGATTTATTAAAAACGGATTATGCGAATATGGAAGGTGGTTTAAGTGGCGCACCTTTACTGAAGAGTTCAAATGAGATTCTTAAAAAAACTGTAGCATTAATAGACGGCAAGGTTCCCATAATGGCTTCAGGCGGTATTATGAATTCTAAATTTGCGGCTGAGAAATTAGATTTGGGCGCGGATTTATTACAGGTTTATACAGGGCTTATTTATGAAGGCCCCTTTTTCGTGAATGATATATTAAAATATATAGCAAACAGGCATTAACTGTGTTGAAGAGTCTGGGTGTCATGGAGTTTAAAAGTTTTTGCTGTTTAGCCGCCTAGCTGTTCGACAGACCAACTTGTGAAAATTATGAAAAACACTGAACTTATATTGGCCTTAGATGTGGAAAATTTTTCCGCGGCTGAAAATTTATTATTAAAGTTTAAAGGTATTATAAAATACTATAAAGTGGGCTCAAGTTTATTTACTCTTGAGAACTCAGAATTGTATTTTCAAATTTAGCATTTTTTTCAACTTTGGAATATAGCTAATGCTGATTCTATGTTTTTAGTAAGAAGACCTATCTTTTCTTGTTTAAAGAATGTGGACTTTGAAAAGTACAAATTTGATAAATTTTTGATTGAGCAAACAAAAAAAAGAAATTTCGACCGCTATTCACTTGCTCAATTATTTTCAAATTTGGGATATGAATTTGGCTCTTATGTAATATCCCAATATGATGAATATATCGCTGTAAATTTCTCTGATTCACTTAGTAAAAACTTTCTTAATAAAATAAATAACAATAGGAAAATGTGTGGATTGGAATCTTATGAAGATTATTTTATTAAAATTAGATGGAGGTCAGTAGTTACGTACATACTATTTGTGTTTGATACATTTTGTCAGC
>CAZHQC010000043.1:0-17563 GCA_964534135.1 uncultured Elusimicrobiaceae bacterium
CGATTGTCTTGCGCCGCTGAAAGGAAAGGGCCTTGTTTATATATTTATTGCCATTATACTGGGGATTCTTTTGGCTTATGTTTTTGCTGAAAATTTAACGCGCAGACTTTATAATCTTTTGCATCTATCCGAAGAAACTTCTCTTGGCCGCAAGGATTTGAGGGCGGATACCGGATCTATAGACGAAATTGGGCAATTGGCCTTGGGCTTTAATCATATGTTGGATTCTTTGGTGGAAGAAGAGAAAAAACTTAATAAAGCTCATGAGGATTTATCTTCGCTTAATGTGGAATTGGAAAAGCGGGTGGCGGATAGAACCGAGGCTTTATCTATCAAAAATAAAGAATTGAATATAACGAAAGAAGAGGCGGAATCAGCCAATAAAGCCAAAAGTATTTTTTTAGCCAATATGAGTCATGAGCTTAGAACCCCTCTCACCGCTATTCTTGGCTTCACCTATATTCTTAGAAATGCTTCGGACACCACAACCGAGCAAATGGAAAAATTAAATATTGTTTCCAATAGCGGTGAAAATTTATTGGACCTTATCAATAATATCCTTGATATATCCAAAATAGAGGCAGGGCATATAAAGAGGGAAGATTCCGAGACAAATTTAAAACAGCTCATAATTGAAATAGAATCTTTAATGTTTTTAAAAATAAAGGAAAAGGGACTGGGGTTTAATATCAAATTAGCCGCCGATTTACCCGAGGATATTATGGTTGATTCGGCCAAGTTGCGCCAGGTCTTGATAAATCTAATCGCAAATGCCGTCAAGTATACCGAAAAAGGAGAAGTTTCTCTCAGCATTAACGCTCTTGAAAACAAATCAGCAGATAGAATCCGCTTGCGTTTTGAAGTGCAGGATTCAGGTAGTGGCATTAAAGAGAAAGATAAGAAAATTATCTTTTCTTCTTTTCACCAAGTGGGAAACCAACCGTTATTAGAGTCCGGCACGGGTTTGGGCCTGGCCATTTGCGAACAATTTGTGAAATTGATGGACGGGCAAATTGCCGTTGAGAGCGAAGTGGGCAATGGTTCTCTGTTTTATTTTGATATACAAGCGGGGACAGTATCCACGCTTGAAAAGAAGTTTTATGAAGGATTGCATAGGCGCGTGAAGTGTTTGGCGGAGGGGGAAAAGCATTATAATATTCTTATCGCCGAAGATAAGCCGGAAAACCGTTTATTGCTTCGCAATATTCTTGAGCCGGCGGGGTTTAAGATTCGTGAAGCTGTCAATGGACAAGAGGCGGTGGATATATTTGAGCAATGGCGGCCACAGCTTATATTTATGGATATTCGTATGCCGGTAATGAACGGTTTGCAAGCGACCCGTTATATTAAAAAGACCAAAGGCGGAACTGAAACAAAAATAGTCGCTCTTACGGCTCACGCTTTTGATGAAGATCGTCTGGAGATATTTCAGGCGGGTTGTGATGAAATTGTCAGGAAGCCCTATCATGAGACGGATATATTTAACTCTTTGGGAAAGCAATTAAAGGTGAAGTTTTTATATGAAGATGAAAATTTGTCAAATCAGGATATTAAAAAATATAAAATTAACGAAGAAGATTTTAAAAAAATCCCGGCGGTTTTAATTAAAAAATTGCAAGAGGCCACGGTCCTATTGGATAATAAAAAATGTCTTAAACTGGCGGAAAAGATTAGCGCGTATAATAATGATATGAGCGCGACTTTTACGCTGATGATAAAAGATTTAAAATATAAGGAAATACTTTCGCTTTTGGATAAGGTAATTCAAGGATAATTAAAATGAAGAATAGTGATAAACAGCAAGCGGTTTACGGGGATATTATGGTAGTTGAGGATAATCTCAATAATCTTAAGCTTTTGACAGAGATGCTTACAAAGGCCGGCTATGGCGTACGGTCCGCTACCGATGGCGAATTGGCTTTACGCAGTATAAAGAGTAAATTGCCCGACTTGGTGATTATGGATATTAAATTGCCCGGCATGGACGGCGTGGAGATTTGCAGTCGTCTCAAATCTGATGTTAAAACCGAAAATATTCCGGTTATCTTCATTAGCGTTATGGATAAAACTGATTTGAGAGTTAAAGCGTTCAAGGCGGGCGGCGTAGATTATATTACAAGACCTATTGAAGCTATGGAGGTTTTAAGCAGAATTGACACACATCTTAAGATGTCTCGTTTGCGGAAAGAAGTAATAAAGGAAAAAAAATTTACCGAGAACATTATAAATACGGCGCAATCCATAATCCTTGTGCTTGATAAAAACGCAAAGATAATAACCTTTAATGCCTATATGGAAAAGCTTAGCGGTTATAAATTGGAAGAAGTAAAAGGAAAAGACTGGTTCACTACTTTTTTGCCGGAATGCAATTCTGATGAAGCCCGAAAGCTTTTTAAGCGCTCCATATCGGATATTATGACAGTTGGCAATGTAAATACCATTTTTACAAAATCCGGCGATGAAGTTTTAATTGAATGGTATGATAAAATTTTAAAAGATGAGAATGATAGTGTCATTGGCTTAATTAGCATTGGACAGGATATTACAAAGCGAAAACAAGCCGAGAAAGAAAAGGAAATTCTTCAAGATCAGCTCATCCAATCTCAGAAGATGGAATCTATAGGAACCTTGGCGGGAGGCGTGGCTCATGACTTTAATAATATCCTTACTTCCATTATTGGTGATACGGATTTGATGATGAATAATGAAAATATTGTTAATGACGATATTAAAGATTCTCTCATGAGTATAAAAGATAGCAGTTTAAGAGCGGGTAAGCTTGTGAAACAGCTTTTAATGTTTAGTCGTAAACAGCCCGTAAATATGAAGCCGTTGAACGCAAACAATATAATAAGAAATATGTATAAAATGTTTAATAGATTGCTGGGGGAGAATATCAATATTAAAACGGATTTATGCGAGGAGGACTGCCATATAAATGCCGATAAAGGCAGTATGGAACAGGTATTGCTAAATCTTATGGTGAATGCCAGGGACTCTATGCCGAAAGGCGGCAATATTTTTGTTAAAACAAAAAAAATCATTATAAGCAAAGAGAATAAATTTCAATTTGGAAATGTTACGCCCGGTAAATATATTGAAATTGATATAGAAGATAATGGCAGCGGTATGACCGGAGAAATTAAAAATAAAATATTTGAACCTTTTTTTACCACAAAGGGCGAGGGCAAAGGAACAGGTTTGGGTTTATCTGTGGTGTTTGGGATAGTAAAGGCGCATCAAGCCGGAATAAATGTTTATAGCGAACCGGGCAGAGGAACAATATTTAGTATTTATTTCCCTGTTAGCAATAAGGTAGTGGTAAAAGAAAAAGAATCTGAAAAAAGAAGTTTGGATTCTCAAGGCAAAGGGCAAAGGATATTGATAATTGAAGATGAGGAGGCTATACAAAAAATTGCCGGAAGAATTTTGACAATTAAAAATTATAAGCCGACTATAGCGGGAAGCGTGAAAGAAGCCATTGAAATATATAAAAAGGCAAAAGGCGATTTTGACCTTGTATTCAGCGATATAATGTTGCCGGACGGCACGGGTTTGGACGCCCTGAAAGAATTGAATAAAATTAAGCCGGTTAAGAAAGTTCTTTTATCAAGCGGTTATCTTGACGATAAATCATGGTGGGATGATATAAATAAGAAAGAAATACCTTTTATCCCTAAGCCCTATGATATGCAAAGGCTTGCGGAAAAAATCGCGGAAGTTTTTTCATCATAAACAAATTTTATTTTTAACTTTGGTTTAAAGTTCATCTTCATTGCCCTTTAGGCCTATTTTCTTATGGGTCAAAAAATAATTTATTTATAGGATAAAGGCCTCTTATGATAAAAGCTTTTGCTTTGTACACTTTCTATATACAATAAGATTTGCAGAAAAAATATATGGAGGGTGTCAATGAAAAATAAGTTTATAGCACTAATCGCTTGTCTGGGTTTTGTGGCCTCGGCGGGCGCAGTAGACTTTAATAATGGAATAGATATTAAAACAATGATTGATGAAACCGCTAATGTTGAAGTTAAAGGCGCTTATCATCCCAACCCGAAAACTCATCATGCACGCTTTAGCCGTGATTGCCATACATTTCGTTTTGGCTCAAGCGGTTCTCAAGTCACATCGGATAGAGTATTTTTGAGAAGTATGGAATATGTGCAAGAATGCCATTATGTTCAGGACCCGAACCCCCCGGTAAATAATCACCACAATAATCATCATCACAAAAGTCTTATGGATGAAGTGAATGTAGATATCAAAGGCATGCAATGTCATGAAAGACCCGGCAGAACAATAAGAAAAAGCGTTCAGCTTAATATGCTTCAAAGAGAACTTCTTCCCTGGGAAACCGACAGATTCGAAGTTTGCCTGAACGGTCCGAGATTAACAATTCATCCCAGAGGAACAGCTTATAAGTATGATATCAATAAGAAAAATGATTATGAGGATAATTACTATTATGATCATTATTACGATTCTTATCAAGATAGTCATTTTGAAAGAAATGTGGAGTTTGACATAAAACCTTTGTATAAGGTGGCCACCGACCCTGATAAAAACGGACTTTATGTTGCTAACTTCAGTAAAAAAGATGGAAAGTTCGTCTTAAATGTTAATGATAGATGGGCCCATGAATATAATGGCGAACAAGTCAGAATAAAAGTGGAACTCTATAAAGACGGTTTTCTGTTCTTTGATTCTTTCAAAGGAAAAAAAGAAGTTACATTGAATTCGGCTTCCAATTATGAAATAATTTTTGCCGAGAATGAACTTACAAAAAACAATGAAATTCTTGCCGAAGCTATGAAAGACTTTAATCCCGAATTTAATAAAGGAAGCAAAAAATACTTTGTTAAATGGGGTTTTCAGAGAGTTGGTTTGATATCAACCAATGATTATGTAAATAAAGGTAAAACCGATAAAATATAATCGGTAAAACAAAATTAAAATAAGCCCCCTTGCTTTTTAAAGCAAGGGGGTTTTTTTATGATAAAGTTTAGAGCTTGTTGCACAACCTCGATTCTGCTGCAATTGCGGCTTTTGACCTGCACCTTTGTGCCACTCAACTTACAACCAATTAAAAAAATTATTGGTCGTTCGCATAGCTTCCAATATTGTAGAATATCGATTGAATGGAGCGTTTAAAATCATGAATCCAAACAGGCTTATAATAGAGAAATTAAATCCGGAAATAAACAATGGCCTTTTTTCCATAAAAAGAGTTCTTGGCGAAAAAGTGAAAGTATTGGCGCATATTTATGCCGACGGCCACGACGCTATTTCAGCGCAATTGATATATAAAACTCAAAACCAAAAAAACTGGAACGCCCTTGAGATGACGGCATTGGGAAACGATGAATGGACAGCTGAATTTAATATAAAAGAAAATCAGGATTATCAATATTGCGTTCAGAGCTGGATTGACCATTTTAAAACTTTATTGAGCGCTCTTGAAAAGAAATTGGCCGCAAACCAAAATGTCTCCTTTGAAATTGAGATGCTCTCGCGCATTGTTAAAGAAAGAGCTTTGATGAAAGGAGCTGAAATTGGCAAGGTTAAGAAAATTTCCTCATTAATCGCCAGCTCAAAAAAAGAAAATCAAAAAATAAATATTCTCACCAGTGATGAATTATCCCATTTGATGGTCTTACGCCCCGCAAAGGATTCTTTTTTAAGATATCCTAAAATTTTGAATGTTTCAGTTGAAAGGGAAAAAGCCGGCTTTAGCGCTTGGTATGAGATGTTTCCACGGTCTTGCGGCTTAAGTGGCAAGCACGGAACTTTCACTGATTGCGAGAAATTATTGTCCCATGTCTCAAAGCTTGGCTTTGATGTTATTTATTTGCCTCCCATTCATCCAATTGGTAAGACTAAAAGAAAAGGCAAGAACAACGCGGTTGTCTGCCAAAATGAAGACCCCGGTTCTCCTTGGGCCATAGGTTCCTGTGAAGGCGGGCATAAATCCATTAATCCGGAACTTGGAACTCTTGAAGATTTTAAAAGTTTTGTTAAGGCCGCCAAAACGGTCGGTATTGAAATAGCTTTGGATTTGGCTTATCAATGTTCACCCGACCATCCTTACATAAAAGAGCATCCGCAATGGTTTAAATGGCGTTTTGACAAAACCATTCAATATGCCGAAAATCCTCCAAAAAAATACGAGGATATTGTGCCGATTAATTTTGAAACCGTGGATGTCAAAGCTTTATGGAAAGAGCTTAAAAGCGTGGTGGATTTCTGGATAAAGGCGGGAGTAAAAATATTCAGGGTGGACAATCCTCACACAAAACCTTTCGCTTTCTGGCAATGGCTGATAAGTGAAGTAAGAAAAGAAAATCCCGATATAATTTTTCTCGCCGAGGCTTTCACAAGGCCCAAAATAATGTATATGCTAGGTAAGGTGGGCTTTACTCAATCTTACACTTATTTTACTTGGCGAAATACAAAAGAAGAAATTACTGAATACATGAAGACTCTTACCAAAACCGAGGTCTCGGAATTTTTTAGGCCTAATTTTTGGCCCAATACTCCCGATATATTATCCGAGATTTTTCAAAAGCACGGCAGGCCCGCTTTTGTAAGCAGATTTATATTGGCCGCCACTTTATCATCAAATTACGGCATATACGGTCCTGCTTATGAATTATGTGTGAATGAACCCGTGCCGGGAAAAAAAGAAGATTATTTGGATTCCGAAAAATATGAAATCAAGGCTTGGGACAGAAACAGGGCAGGCAATATTTCCGGTTTAATTTCCAAGGTGAATAAAATCAGAAAAGAAAATCCCGCTTTTCATAAAACCTCAAATATTGAATTTATTGAAACCGATAATGAGATGATAATCGCTTATATGAAAAGGAGCGAGGATAAGAAAAATTTCATTATAACGGTTGTCAATCTGGATTGTTTTTTCAGGCAGTCGGGTTTTATAAATATCCCGCTTGAAAAACTTGGTATTGAATATGGCATGACTTATACCGTTAAAGACCTTTTAACCGACGCGGAATATAAATGGAATTCAAACAGAAACTATATTGAACTTGACCCGCAAAATATTGGCGCGCATATATTGAAAATAGAGGCCTAACAAGTCAAAAGGCAATTAAAGGAAAATTATGACCCTACCACCGACTTATCACCCAGAGGGTGATTTAAAAAACAAAAACCTTTCTATGAGCCCCGCTATACGTGGCAAGCAGGTGGTAGGGTGACTCCATCGAAAATTAGACTTAAAAACGATCCTTTGTGGTATAAAGACGCCATTATTTACGAATTGCATGTAAAATCTTTTTCAGATAGCAAGGGCGATGGAATGGGTGATTTTAGGGGCTTGATAAATAAAATCCCTTATCTTCATAATTTGGGAATTACGGCCATATGGCTTTTGCCTTTCTATCCTTCGCCTTTAAGAGATGACGGTTATGATATAGCCGATTATCACAGCATAAACCCTGATTATGGTACGATGGCTGATTTTAAAGAATTTTTGAAAGTGGCGCATTCGCACGGCATTCGCGTTATAACGGAGCTTGTCATAAATCACACTTCCGACCAGCATCCCTGGTTTCAAAGGGCGCGTTCCGCCAAAGAAGGTTCGGCATGGAGAAATTTCTATGTTTGGAATAAAACTCCCGAGAAATATTCGGATGCCAGAATAATCTTTAATGATTTCGAGACTTCAAATTGGACCTGGGACCCGGTTGCCAAATCTTATTATTGGCATAGATTTTACCATCATCAACCTGATTTAAATTATGAAAGCAAAGCGGTTCAGAAAGAAATAATCAAAGTCATGGATTTTTGGTTTGGCATGGGCGTTGACGGAATGAGGTTGGACGCTGTTCCCTATCTTTATGAAGAAGAAGGAACAAACTGCGAAAATCTTCCCAAAACTCACGCTTTTCTTAAAAAGCTAAGAGCTCATGTGGACGCAAAGCATAAAAATAAAATGTTTCTTTGTGAGGCCAATCAATGGCCCGAGGATGTGGCGGAGTATTTTGGTGAAGGAGATGAATGCCAAATGTCTTTTCATTTTCCTTTAATGCCGAGACTTTTTATGTCTTTGTGGATGGAGGAAAGTTTTCCCATAGTGGATATACTTGAGCAGACTCCAGCGATCCCTGAGAATTGCCAATGGGCCATTTTCCTTAGAAATCACGATGAATTGACTTTAGAAATGGTCACCGATGAAGAAAGGGATTATATGTACAAAGTGTATGCCCGCGATATGAAGGCCAGAATAAATATGGGCATTAAGAGAAGGCTTGCGCCACTGCTTGGTAAAAACAGAAGAAAAATAGAACTCATGAATATGCTTTTATTTTCTTTGCCCGGAACTTCCGTCATCTATTATGGCGATGAACTCGGCATGGGGGATAATTATTATTTGGGTGATAGGAACGGCGTTAGAACTCCCATGCAGTGGAGTCCCGACAGGAACGCGGGTTTTTCATCTTCAAATCCTCATAAGCTTTTTCTGCCCGTTATAATAGATCCTGAATATCATTATGAAGCGGTCAATGTTGAAAATCAGGAAAGCAATGAATCGTCTCTCCTTTGGTGGACCAAGAGACTTATAATAATGAGAAAACGGTTTAAGGCTTTCAGCAGAGGCAGTTTTGAAATTGCCGGCAATGATAATTCCAAAATATTGTCTTTTGTCAGAAAATTCGGCGATGAGATTGTTCTGGTGGTGGTCAATCTATCCAGGTTCGCGCAAGTGGTCAATTTAAATCTTCCGGAATATGCCGGCTACACGCCCATAGAAATATTCAGCGGAAATGAATTTCCACAAATAAAAGACCAACCTTATCTGTTGACACCGAGCTTGCATCACTGCTATTGGTTTCAGCTTAAAAAAGAGGAAAAGAAAGAAGAGTTTTTGGAAGAGAAGCTCCCCGAGATGAAAATAAATTCAGCTTCTTGCTCGGCCTTATTGGATGAAGAGCATGTGGCGGCTTTTGAAAAGAATTTGCAATCTTATGTTAAAAAATGCCGCTGGTTTGGCGGTAAGGGAAAGAGAATGAGAGGTCTTAAAATTTCCCATATTATGCCCATTTCGTTAAATGAGAATTGCGCCAAGATTTTATTTATGGATATTTCTTACAGTGACGGGCAGTTTGAGACTTATGTGCTTCCGGTTACATATATAAAAGAGACGGAAGCTGTTGATATTGTAAAAGAAAATCCGAACGCCGCCATTTTAAGCGTCGAGTTATCGGATGAAAAAAGAATAGTAATAGACGCCGTTTATGAAGTGCAATTCAGGTCCGATTTTGTGAAACTTTTCGGCAGCCGGAAAAAGATAAAAAAAAGCGTTATTGAAATTTCGCCTAAACGAGGCCGGAAATTTTTTCAGGCCATACTGAAAGAGGCTTCAATGAGCGAATCCACAGTTTTGAAGGCGGAGCAGAGTAATACTTCAATAATTTATGGAAATACCCATTTTGTTAAATTGTTCAGAAAAATAGACGAAGGCGTAAATCCTGATGTTGAGATAGGCGAATTCTTGGGTGAAGAAACGAAATTTGAAAACACGCCGCAATTTTTGGCTTCGCTTTCTTTATTAAAAAAAGGAAAATTTTACGGAGTCTTGGGCCTTATGCAGGAGTTTACGGCAAACCAGGGCAATGCCTGGGATTTTACTTTGGAGGAGCTCTCAAAATATTATGAAAAGGTTCTGGCAAAGAAAAATGAAATCCCTTTGCCCGATATACCGACTATTTTTGATAAGAACGCGAGTGAAGTTCCCACTGAATTGACGGAGCTTTTTGGCGTCATATATTTTGAAATGGCCGAGCTTTTGGGCAAGAGAACCGGACAAATGCATATGGGGCTGGCTTCTTCCAAAAGCAAAAAGGATTTTGTTCCCGAAAACTTTTCAAAATTGTATCAGCGTTCCGTTTATCAATCAATGCTTGGTCTTGTGAAAAAGACATTGTTAAGCGCCAATGTTAGGTCAAAGGATTTGCCCAAAGAATTTCAAGACGACATTAAGTATATTTTGGATAATAAAAGCCAAATAATGAAAATTTTCCAGGTTATGCTTTCCTCTAAGTTTTTGGCAAAGAAAATAAGAATCCACGGCGATTATCATCTGGGACAGGTTTTGTTTACCGGTAAAGATTTTGTTGTAGTGGATTTTGAAGGAGAGCCTTCAAGAACGCTTAGCGAGAGAAGGATAAAGCGTTCTGCTTTGCGCGATGTGGCCGGCATGCTCAGGTCTTTTCATTATGCCGCTTATGGAAGTTTTATTTTGCAGCCCAATTATACCAAAGAGAATATTGAACTTCTTCAGTCTTGGGCTGAGCTCTGGTATTCTTATGTCGGCGGCATTTTTCTAAAATCATATCTTAATACGGTCAAAGGCTGCACTTTTATGCCCTCGGACCCTCTTGAAATCGAAAAATTATTAAAAGTTTTCATTATGGAAAAAGCCGTTTATGAATTGGACTATGAATTGAATAATAGACCCGATTGGCTTTTTATTCCTCTTAAGGGAATAGAGAGCCTTCTGCAGTCAAGCGGTTTTTCGGAGTGAGGGTTTGCAAGGAAATAACAGTAGCTTTTGGGCTGCGACTGTGTTGCTCCAAAATCCCCCTGGCCAGTTGTTACTGTTATTTTCTTGCAAGCCCTTAAAGCAGGATTTGAGCGATAAAAAAGCATAGTTGCCATCTTCCTAATCAAAGAATTTTCCAATGTTTTCAAAAATATGAGAATAATGAACTGCTTAATATTCTATTTGTTATAATATTATCACTTGGAAACTGAAATAAGTTTGTTTATAAATAGCGGGAGCAAGCATTATAATGAGCGTTTTGGAAAAAATAATAGCCTATTTTGTTAACCGGCATTTATTGACGAATTTAATGTTTCTTTTTGTTTTTCTCGCCGGTATATTCGCCTATCAAAATATAAAAAAAGAAGAAATGCCGGATGTGGCCTTTGATTTTTTAAGGATATCAGCCGCTTATCCGGGAGCTTCAGCCGAACAGGTTGAGCATTTTGTCACCAAGCCTTTGGAAGAGCAAGTTAGGGGTCTTGACGGTGTTTATAGGGTTAGCAGCACTTCCAGTGATGGTTCGGCCAGGGTTTCCGTTGAACTTGAGCAAAATTATCCGGATAAAAATCAGGCGATAATGGATATAAGAAGCGCTGTTCTTGACGCTAAATTGCCCGATGATATCAGAGATGAACCCACTGTCCGCATATTTAAAACTTCAAAAAAAGCGATTATAGATATTTGTATTTACGATAAGAGCCGACATCTTTTGGATGTGAAATCAAGAAAGCGTTTGCAGACATATGCCCATTCTCTGGAGAATCAACTTTTAAACCTTCCGGAGGTAAACAGTATAAATAAGTCGGGCTATTTGAAAGAAGAAATACAAATAAAGCTGGATCCCGCCAAACTTAGAAAATTTGATATTCCCTTTAGCACGGTGATGCAGGAAGTTAAATCAAATCATATTCGTCAGCCGGCCGGAAATATAGAAGCGATGAGGGAGCCCAAAGTTACTTTGCTTTCCGAACTTGATACCGCGGCTAAGCTTAATGAGCTTATGGTGCAAGGGGGCTTTGAAGGGCAGGCCGTGAGGTTAAAAGAAGTCGCTAAGGTTTTTGAGGGTTTTGAAAAAAATAAATCCATAATTAAAGTTAATGGCCATGAAGCCATAATACTTAATGTTGTTAAAAACAGCTCATCTGGAATATTGGAAGCGATTGACTCTGTTTTTAAAAAAATCGAAACTTTTAAATTAAATCTTAAAGGAACTTCCATCGATGTTATCACGCTTGATGATGAATCTTTTGATTTGAAAAATAGGCTCAGCCTAATAATTATCAATGGCGCCATAGGTTTTGTTCTGATTTTGATTTTGCTTTTTGTTTTTCTTAATTTCAAGTCGGGGTTTTGGGTGGCTTTGGGTTTGCCTTTCACAATTTTCTTCACTTTAAGCGGTATGGTTTTTATGGGCTATACCATAAACAATGTGACTTTGGCCGCGGTTATCTTGGTTATGGGTATGGTTGTGGATGACGCCATAGTGGTTTCCGAAAATATTTCCCGTTTAGGTTCGAAAGGCATGGAGAGCAATGAAGCCGCAATAAAAGGAACGGCTATGATGTTTTCACCGATAGTCGCCAGTATAGTCACAACCTGTGTGGCTTTTTCCGCGCTATTCTTTTTTGAAGGCAGATTCGGACAAATGAATAAGTTTATTCCGGCTGTAATATTTTTGATGCTCGGGGCAAGTCTTTTAGAGTCCTTGATTATATTACCCGGCCATATGCATTTTGAAATTCCCATAATGAAAAAAATAGTCGGAAAATTCCGTAAGACAAAAAAGGTTTTAAAGCGGGATTGGTTTGATGCCGTTGAGGATATTTATGAGGAAATTCTTTTGCGGGTTTTGAGATTTAAAGGGTTTGTGTTTTTAGGATTTATTCTTTTAGCTGTATTTTCCGCTTATATAGCAAAATCAAAAATGAAATTCGTTATGTTCCCCAATGAGGAAACCAGAGAAATTGTTATAACGGGCGAGGCTGACGCAAAATCCGACAGATATAATACGGCCCGGCTTACAACTAAGGTTGAAGCTATAATAAAACCGTATATAAGAAAAGAAGCTATCGGTTTCAAAACTCAGATAGCCAGAAGCCGTCATGGCGGAGCGGTGCAGGAAAACCGTTTTAGAATGACAGTTGAAATTCTGCCCAAGGAAGACCGAGAGAAAAGCGCCGATGCTATTGTAAAAGAGTGGAAAGAAAAAGCTTCGGGTTTGATTGAGATAAATAAACTGAGTTTTTCAAAGAGCCGTTGGGGGCATTCAAGCGGCAGTCCCATAGAAATAGTGGTGCAGGAAAATAATAATTCACTCAGAGAAAAAGTTTCTTCTCAATTAGCCAAAGCAATGAAAAATTATAGTTCATTGGAGAATGTTGAAATTGAAGAGCCTTTGAAAGTGCCGGAATATAAGATAAGTTTAAATAGAGAAAAAATAAAAAGACTTTCCATAAATTCAGCGGATATAAGTTCCACCATAAGAGCCGCTTTGCAAGGGAGCATAATCTATACTCTTACCTCAGGTGATGAAGAAACGGATGTAAGATTTACCTGTATTGATTCGGCTAAGAACCATATAGACAAAATACTTAATATACCGATAGGAAACAGAGGGGACTATTTGGTGCCTCTCAGGGATATAGTTTCGGTTAAATCCGTTTTAACGCCAAATACTATAGAGAGAAAAGAAGGTAAAAGGATAACTAAAATCTTTGCCGATATAAAAAAGGGGTCGGATAAAACTCCCATGGATATAGCCGAATATTTTGAAGCGGAAGTCTTTGGCGGTATACTGAGTAAATACCCGAGTACTTTAATTAACTTTGACGGGGAAGTCTTGGACACAAGAGAATCTAAAGGGGATTTTATTACCGCCATAGCTTTTGTTGTTTTGGTTATTTATTTTATTCTCGTTTTATTTTTCGGCTCGCTTATTAAACCGCTGTTTATTATGGTGACCATTCCCTTCGGTGTAATGGGAATAATTATAGCTTTCTGGCTTCATGGAAAACTTTTGTTTGGCTTTTTCGCGGCCGTAGGGGCGCTGGGTTTATCGGGTGTTGTCATTAATGACTCCATAATAATGATGAATAAACTTGAGACCGATTATCAATTTTTGAAAGGCAAAGGGGAATCTATAAGACAGATTGCTTCCATTGCCAAAACAAGGCTTAGGGCCGTAACTTTAACCACTTTAACAACTGTCGCGGGACTTTTTCCCACTGCCTATGGACTTGCCGGCTATGATGCTATGCTGGCGGAAATGATGCTGGCTTTAGCTTGGGGTTTGATTTTTGGCACGCTTATAACCTTGATTATTATTCCTTGCATCTACGGCGCTAGCAAAGAATTTAATTTTATTTTTGAGAGGCTTTTTAATGAAGAAAAAAATGCTTAATATAGGGCTTATTTTTATATTTGCTTTTTCAAGTTCAAGCGTTTTTGCGGAAAATTTAAAAACTTCCGCGCAAAGAACTTTAACCATGAGTGAATTTATAAAAACAGCGGTAAAAAATGATGAGGCTTTTGAAGAAATTCTCACCGCCCAATTGGCTTTAAAATATCAAAAAGATTTAGCTTTGCCCGCTAAAGATTTGATTTTGTCTGTAAAAGGCCAGCATGAGTTTTATTTAAATCAAGATAGAAGCGATCCGAAAATCGCGGTTTCCTTGAGTAAGCTTTTCCCTTATAGCGGAACTGAAATTTCAGCTGAATATTCCGCCACGCCATATTCAAGCGCTGAAGGAGTTTCATCAATTATGTCACTTTACTTTTCTCAGCCTATAGCTAAAAACGCTTTTGGAAAAGCCACCGGTTTATTGGATAAAATTACCGGCGCTGAAACGGCTATCGCGAGTTATCAAATAACGGAAGCTTATGAGGATTATTTGGCCTCCGTGATTATTGTTTATTATAACTGGTATTCGGCTTTTGAAAATTTACGCATAGGAAATTCTTCTTATGAACAAAGCCTTAAACTTCTCGATAATATAAAGAAAAGACGGAAAAGCAATATTGCTTTGCCCATAGATGTCAATAAAATAAAAATTCAAGTTCTTGCAAAGAAAGAAAATCTTATCGCTCTTGAGAAGAGCTATGCCGCTTCGCTTAATTCGATAAAACAGGCCATAAGATACAAAGAAAAAAACATTCTTGAGCCGGCAACTTTCTTTGAATTGGGTAAGAGCGAAGTGTTTTTTGAAAAAGAGTATAAAAACTTTATAGATTCGAGCAGAACTTATAATATTTTGAAACTATTGGAGAAAAAAAGTTCTCTGAATATTGATAAGTACGCCGATAATCT
This sequence comes from uncultured Elusimicrobiaceae bacterium, assembly GCA_964534135.1. Classification (GTDB taxonomy): domain Bacteria; phylum Elusimicrobiota; class Elusimicrobia; order Elusimicrobiales; family UBA9959; genus JAKLQJ01. The sequence goes on from CAZHQC010000043.1 coordinate 14,877, forward strand.
TCTGCCTTCAACCAATCTCTTATTCGGTTATAAAATAAACGGAGATGATTTCGCGTTTAAGGGCTCGGATTCAAATTTATATGGGGGCATATCCTTTAAATGGCTGTTTTCAGACCAAGTGGGCAAGGCCAATTATGAAATAGCTAAAATTACCGATAAGACCACTGTTCTTTCAAATAAAGGGAAATATATTAAGATTGAAACCGATTTAAAAAATCTGTATTTGCAGATTGAAAAGGAAAGGAAGCTTATTGAAACCAGCGATGAGAAAATAAAGCTTTCAAAACTCATACTTAAAGATGAAACCGTTAATTACTCTTATGGTAAGGTTTCGCTTAATGATCTTATTGATGCGGTAAACCGCATTGACGATAATAGTTTTAATAAATTAAGCCATCTTGTGAGTTATAAAATTCTGATGACTGAATGGCTCAGAATTACCGATAAACTTGTTACTTCCAATGACCGAAAAAAGCAGTGATTTTTTTATTGCCCGAATAGGGAGTATTTTGATAGTATAAAGCTTGGTTGTGGGGATAGTTAAATAATGAAAAAAAATGATAATGAAAAAAACAAGCCATTGAAGGCCAAGTCCTTTGCTGAGCTTGAAAAAGCTCTTCAAAAAGAGAAAGAAGAGTCTAATAGTATTAGGGCCATGAATAGGCGTTTAGATGCCAATATTCAACAATTAATGGTGGCCAATGAACAGATAAGGGCTAGCAAACATCAGCTTTATATTGAAGTTATTGAGCGCCAACAAACTGAAAGGAAGCTTCGTTATAGTGAGGCCATGCTTAGGGAAGCTCAACATTTGGCTCAAACCGGAAGCTGGGAATTGGATTTATTGACGAATAGACTTTATTGGTCCGATGAAATTTACAAAATATTTAATTTAAACCCCAGGCAATTTAAGGCCAGTTATCAAACCTTACTATCTAATATTCATCCCGAAGATAAAGATTCAGTGGATAAGGCTTATACGGATTCCGTAAAAAATAGAACGTCTTATAAAATTACCCATCGTTTATTGCTAAAAGACGGAACGGTAAAATTTGTTACCGAACAATGTGAGACATTTTATAGTAAGGCCGGTAAGCCCATTCGTTCCATAGGCACCATTCAAGATATTACAGAACGCAAAAGAGAAATGGAAGAAAAGGGTTTGGTAAATCATCATTTAAAACTTAGTAAAAAGCAACTTCAAATTGAAACACTTGAGCGCAAAAAAGTGGAGAAGGCTTTAAAAGAGTCGGAAGTCCGATATAGAACTTTATTTGAAACGGCCGTGGAAGGAATACTTATAGCTGATGTTAAAACAAAGAAATTTAATTATGCCAACCCTGCCATATGCAAAATGCTGGGTTATAGTGAAAAAGAAATTATTGGCATGAGTGTTTTAAATATTCATCCAAAAAAAGATTTAAAAAATGTCCTTGCGACATTTGAGAAGCAGGCAAGAGAAGAAAAGCCTATAGCGGATAATCTTTCCTGCCAGCGAAAGGATGGCACAATATTTTATGTGGATATTACGGTTTCTGTGGAAATAATAGATGGGAAAAAATGTAATATTGGCTTTTTTACGGATATCACCGAGCGTAAGCTGGTGGAAAAAGAATTGTCGGAAGCTTACAATATTATCAATCATAGTCCGGCGGTAACTTTCTTGTGGAAAAATGAGAGAGGTTGGCCCGTTGAATTTGTTTCCGAGAATGTTCAAAAATTGACCGGCTATAGCAGAAAAGAGTTTATTGAAGGCAAGATTTCTTATGCCGATATAATTCACGGTGATGATATTGAAAGAGTGGTGAAAGAAGTTGCCGCTTATAGCAAAAAAATAAAATTGCAATCATTTAATCATAGCCGCTATAGAATTGTTACCAAGAGCGGGGATATTAAATGGGTAGAGGATACAACCTATATCCGCAGAGATGCTCGCAATATTATTACGCATCATGAGGGAATTGTTTATGACATTACGGAACGCCAAAATGCTGAGAAAGTAAGAACAACTTTATACTCCATGGATGATTTGGTATTTGTGAATGATAAAAACGGAAAGTTTACGGAATTCTATCAACCTTCGGGTAACACTGAATTATATGTTCCACCTGAAGTTTTTTTGGGGAAAACATATAAGGAAGTACTCCCGGCCAAGGTGGCTAAAGTTTTTCAAAAGACTGCGGATTATGTAGTCTCTACGGGACGGGTAAAAGAAATAAAATATTCCTTGACCATTAACGGAGCTAAAGAGTGGTATTGCTCTAAAGTTTCCAAGAGAAAAGATAATACGGGAAAATTCTCGGGCGTAATCACGGTGGCCCGCAATATCACCAAGAGCAAACTGCTTGAAAATAAATTAAAAGAATCTGATAAGAAAAATATGGCTTTGTTAGAGCTAACCGATAAGGGGTATTTGATTTTGGATGGAGAGGGGAAGGTTATTGATGCGAATCGGGAGTATATCAATTTATCCGGACATAAAACTTTAAAAGAAATACTTGGAAGAAATGTTAACGAGTGGGTGGCCGTGGCTCATAGAGAGAAAATCGCGAAAATTATAAAAAAATGTTTGGCGCAAAGATTTGTAGAGAATGTAAAGGTTAATTATACCGGAAAGAAAGGATCCATTATACCGGTTGAATTTAGCGCCAGAGTTGTAAAGAATGATAAGAGAGTTCAAATAATAA